>JAUIHU010000253.1 GCA_030432175.1 Verrucomicrobiia bacterium
CTAGACATCGTCCTTTAGTGAAATCGTATCAAGAGCATTGATAGGATCTCCCGGCCAGCGGGTGGAGTTCCTCAAATTATACTCATTCATAGCATTCTGAAGATCCTGCAACTCGCGATAGTTCCGCACATTAAAAATAGAGTTCACGGTCCAAAACTCATTCTTAGGTGGGAATGAAAAAGGTTGGTTGTATTTGTATTCCAATGCCTGCAATCCAAGGAACATCCAACGCTGCGCTGCCTGAAAAGAAAGATCGGCTCGGATCAATGAATTTCGAGCCCGATTAAAATGAATCGGATCGGCAATATACCTACGAGATAATTCCTCTGAACTTCCGATTCTGTTCAGATCCAGCTGAGCCAATTCGCGACGCAACGCCGAGATACGACCGTGTTGATTTTTACGTTGAAACAGGATTTCCTGCATTTCTAACGCAGCGCTGATTCTTTCTCGTTCCAGGGTTCGAATTTCCCTCGAAGCCGCTAGAGCCCCTTCATTCACGCCGGCCATAGCCAGGTCGCGATCGAATGAAGCTGCTGCCAGATCCAACTCTTCTTCGGCCTTACCCTTTTCAGCTTCTCCTGCTGTTTGTATGGCAAGATTAGCAGCGCCGACAACAGCAACAGCAGCGGTTCCGAGTCCAGCTGCGACAAAAAAGTCTAAAACACTGTCCTGCGCCCATATTCCTGCGATATCGGAGGTCATATCATAAGTCACCTGCATCCCGGCCTGAGCAGAATTCCATCCAGTGATAATGTCCCGTTGCCTGCGGATTTCATCCCGGTAATTCTCAGTCGCTTCATCCACCTGATCCGTGAACAGTTCTGCTTCGGCAAGCGCCTCTCTGGCTGCATTTACTTGTGTATTTATCAGCGGATTTAATTCAGAAAGTGTTTCTTGTTGCAGGTCCGCCTGTCCCATCAACTGATAGGCTTCCCATAGTTCACTCCCATTTCTGGGATTGGTATAATGCGTGGGCAACTCCGTTTCACTGTTTACACCTAAAATTTCAGCTAATTCTGTATCCCAGTCATCTACCTGCTCATCCGGAGTATAACCTGTGATCTCCTGATATCGATTTCCATAGGTTTGCAATATGGCAGCGGATTCGGCTGAGATTTCATCAGAATAAATCCGGTAATTCTGATAGTCTGAAATAGCATTCTGATACTCAGAGGAGGCTATTCCTAAAACAGAATCATTTCGGTTTGGATCCAACCATTGCATAAGGGCATCGAAAGAATCCTGAACTTGTGGCTGTCCCGGAGGACTTGAAAACAATACGAATGTATCCGGATCAAAACCCAAAGCGTTTTGAGAACCCCTCATGGACCCGGCTATAACATCAAATTCACCCATAGCCACTACAATCCCCTCGCCTGCTTCTGCCAGACCCGAAGTTTCGGAAGCATTTTCCAGCGCTTCCGGAACCAGACTTTTCAGCAATGACAAACTGGAAGTGACTTCGATTTCGGCGTGACTCATCAGTTGAGCAGCGCGCTCAAAATCATTTTGTTCCGCGGTGACCTGTCCACGAACCACTAGCAGTTTTGCAGCTTGAGCAGTGGCTTGAACGTATTTTCTCATCAGTTTAAACAAAGCGACGTAATCCTTGTACCCGTTGAACAATGTTTGAGGCTCATCGGCTACAATAGCCCCCTGAGATGAGATTGTTTTGCGGATACCATCTTCCCAGAAGTGAGATGTCATGTGATTTCTGACTGGCTGTTCCTCCTTGAATACACGCGCCCCAAACTGAAATCCCGGAGGAGTTCCCGCTTGTGCGATTTCAGGATCCAGGTTTGCCGTATCACTCAACAATCCTGAATAAATAAGCCATATCTGTTCGTAGATCCCCAGAATCTCCTCATATAGATCCACTTCCTGGTCAATGATCAGCCGATCCTGTGCATCCGCCTCTAAACGAATTCTGGAAAGCTCCAGCAGTTTCTCGTCTGCCAGAAGTTGTTCCGCGATGATCCAGTCATAATACACCTCCAACCACATATGTCTTAGCTCGCTATGATACGGAGTATAAGCTAATGTATTTCGAAAGATTTTTAGAGCTGCTCTGACTGACTCTCGATCGCTGACTGTGAATAGAGAATCCATTGTTCGATTAGTCAACGAAACCCGATTACCGTCCGTGTTGAACAAAGCCTCTTTGTACCTGAGAGCCGCGCTTCCATTAGCAACGATTTCAGGATCCGAGATTGGATAGGGTGGGTAAAGTATCTCCTGAATTTCTTCCATGGCGTCGGATTCAAACCCGGGATAGGGAATTGTTGGAGCAAACGTATGCCCCATTGAGAAGCGAGTCATTTGGATTTCCGGACCGTTCGCCTGAACCGAATGACTCCCATTAGAGGTGATAACAGCCGAGCTTCTTGTTTGCGTTGTTCCATTGTTACCGGAGGAAAGGCTCAATGTGTTGTGGACTTCCGGGTAAAGCGCTCCAACCACTGATGGGGCTCCGGGATTTTGTGGTGGAGTGACTGCCTGAAGTATGCAACCTCCCCAAGCAGCAAACGCCAGCAAACATTTGGTAATATTTCTTAAATGGGTACGAGTCATAACCTTAATGAATCAGGGTTGATGAAATGGAATTTGGATAGGTTCGGTAATCGTGATTTTGCGTGTCAGCGAAAAGCTTCCTTGGGTTTCTGATCTTAATACTCCATCAGAGTCGAAGTATTTCTCCTGAAACACACCTCCTATCGCTATAGCGCCAACATTGACGCCGTCTACCAGGGAGAATTCGAATAAATATTCGTGGTCTTGGTCTGGCCCCGCAGGAGGAGTGGATTCAAGGATCAATTCTCTCGATAATGCGCCAGTAGAGAAAAGTGACGACCCTCCAGCGCTAAACCTCTCAGTGGTAGCTGTTAGCGTTTCATCCTGAAACTGCCACGCCTCCATACTCACCTCTTGAAGGTCTGATGGAAAAAAGCCGATGACTTGCCCGGAAGAACGAAACGGTTGAATCCGAGCTGAAGACTGACCGTCTTTTTGGGTCACATTCAGCTCGAATCGGCTGATTGTCTCTGCGGTGACCAGGGTTCCAAAGAATTGCAGATCATTGTCGACAATCACAATTGCATGACTGAGCTGAGCCCCACGCCGGTATGAGTTCACCGGATTGGCAAGCAGTGTCAGAGACAGAGTTTCAATTTCCTCAAGCACCTCATCGTCTTGTAAGGAAATAACAATCTCAGCCTCAGTTCCATTCACCTCAACCTGCCCGCTCCCCGGGTCCATAAAATCTTCTGAGACCACACTGGATCCAGGTCCAAAACTATAAAGAATTTCTCCCTGATAATCCCTGTCTATCAAAAGCGGAATTCGAACTTCTGAAGCGTCCTCGGTAACAACCGTTCTTGCTTCCGCAAATTCAATAAACGCAAGTGAACTCACCGACGGCTTGTCGTTTATATCAAGCGGGTCAGTCCCTCGGGCCACTTCTACACTATCCGCAAAACCATCTCCATCGGTGTCAATCAATACCGGGTTGGTTCCTATACTATTTTCAAAAGTGTCAGCTAATCCGTCGCCATCGGTGTCAGTTTGCTGAGTGGTCCAAGCTACGACACGATAGAACTGTTCCTGCTCGGACGGACGGGGAATCCTGAATTCATATCGGCTGTCTCCGAGATTCTGAAACTCTAAAGTTTGAACCAAACTCCAGGAGTCCAACCCTGCTAAAGTGGATGACGATTCTAAAGAATAATAACCTCCACCTCCCTGAATGTTGATATGGTCTATAAATTCTACCCGGGTGGCGTTGAAATCCAATGATTCTACTGCCGTAATTTCCAAAGCATCAGAGATCACTTCAACCGTCCCATCACCACACACTGCCATTCGCGCTTCCGGAAAATTATCAAACGCATCCCAACCAAAGATCATTGCCGGCCCATTATTATCTGGGTCCGAGCCTATCTCCTTTTCACTCCAACTGGTATCAACATATGCAATCCTGGCGCAGGGCATAGGAAATGGATCACCTACCACAGGAGTTTCTTCCGCTGCGCCTTCAAAATAGTTTTGAGTCCAACCCTGGCTCGTTGGGTCTGGAGCTGTGTCCTGTATCTCGGAAAACCCGGCAGAGTAACGAAAAACAGCCCCTCCGGTGATTGCAAATTCAACAGTCTGATAAAGAGCAGTCCCTGTTCCTAAAGAAGCATTGGCTCCCCAAAGAGCCACCCCATCCCAAAAAGTGTCATTCTCATTCCCTGTCCATGAAACAATCTCCTCTCCCTCAAAGTAGTAGGTTGCCTCATCGGTTGCCGGGTTATAAATGATTTCATGGTGATGGTATTCACTCATCCAGTCATCCCCTGATTCCAAAGGAAATCTTCCTCCATCAGGCAAACCGCCAACAGCAAGCTCCAATCCATCCTCATCTCCTCCCCACGTGATAAAGAACCGCTTGTCGCCATGTCCGAAATTCAAATAGTGCGAAAAGTGGGCATCAGGAAATCGCATGATGCTGGTGAATCTCCAGCCTTCTGACAAAGCTTGGGCTTTCTCCGATTCAGTGAGTTCGTAGGTGTAAAACAAACCTCCGACTCCAGCTTGATCGTTCTGGTCAGAAATTTGCCACGCATTGGGAGTCAGCTGCCCTTGTGTGACAGCCACAGCAATCGCAAAAAAAACTGAGCTGAATGGTAAAAATCGAAGTAATCCCCAGCGCCTTATTTTAAAGGCACAGGGCGACGAAGTTGTTATTTCCTGAGAAAAGGACTCTTTCATAGCGCTTCAGAAATTCGTGCACATCGTGTGCGTTTTCTTTAAGTGCGCTTTTCTGAGTCAGAAACGATCAAGTCCTGTAATTTTTTTTCTTTGGAAGGTCTTTCTGAATCTACTGAGCTTGAGATGTCTCATGAACTTCCGTTGAAGTCGCCTCCCATTCATAAACTTTTCCATTATTTAAACCTACCCATAATCTGTCGGGAACCTTGTCAACTTTTACACTATTGATCTGTGCTTCGTGAAAAATCGAAAGCAGAAGTTGCCTGGATCCCACATGCCAAATGCGAGCAATCTGGTCGTCTCCTCCACTCACCAGTCGCTTTCCATCGGATGAAACATCCAAGGTGCGTATCATTCCCTGGTGGGCATTCTGAACACTCCACAGAATGGACAAATCGGATGGATCCCAAAACACTATGTCGCCATGAAAGTCTCCCGTTGCGATCCATTTTCCTTTTGGATCAAACACCACTGTGTGCCAAAACCTCAAGGGCTTCAGGTCCTCATTAACTTGGCTATGGATTAATCCTGATAGGGAATCAATGATCTTGATCTGGTTCGCTCCGGTGGCGGCAATGTATCTCTCATCCGGACTCCATTGAACAGACCAGAGCTTTCGACCATCTGCTGGACTGGTCCAGAGTTTTTGCCTTGTTTCAGTATCCCACAACATCACCCGCCCCAGATAATCTGTGGTTGCCACGCGAGTTCCATCACGATTCAACTGGGCAAAAAGAGTGAAATCATAACCTTCATTCGGTGGATCAAAAACCTGTATAGCTTTTCCAGACTGCTGCTGCTTGTCCAAATCCCAGAAAATCATGGAACCATCCTGCGAACCGGAAACTCCCAGACGTCCATCATCGCTGACATCAACTGACCAGACGATATTGGAATGACCGTTCAAATGTTTCCACTCCGAGCTGTTTTCATCCGGGACAGTCACTTTGTAATCCCAGTCACCAATAATGAGTTGATCCACTTTTTCTGAATATCCAATCGACCAAACCGGGAGGTCACTGGCAAATAGAACGCGACCCTGGACATCGCCAAAATGCGTTCGCCAAAGACTTGAAAAGGCTTGATCCTGATTCCCACCCCCGGCCAACAGGTATTGGTCATTGGATGAAAATCTCAAAGTGGGAACCCAACTGTATGAGGAAGTCGTATTGGGGATCTTATTTAAAACCTTACCCGTCTCAGAATCGTACACTAATATCATTCCTCCAGATCTGGCCACGGCAATCAAACTTCCGTCATGGCTATAGGTAATGGCAAAAGCTGACCGGCTCGATAAATGAAATTTAATATCCCAATCTACAAAATCAGATCTCATTGGAGGTGAAGGGCTATTCAGATCCCATACAAAAACCTCACCATTCTGACCTGTAGTAGCCAACTTTGTTCCATTGGGGTGAAAATCACACGCAAACTGCCCCACCTCAGTTTTCAAATGCCGAACAACTTCCCAATTCGTCAGATCAATTAAAACAGGACTTTCATCATCGGTGCAAAAGCAAAGCCATTTTCCATCGTTGGAAATATCAAATCGAATAATACGCTTGCCCACATCGTACCGGATCAGGAATTCCCCCTGATCATCCCATTCAATGATTTTACCGTCTGTCCCTGATGTATAAATCCTGGAGTTTTCAGGATGAAACTGAACAACGTATACGGTGGATTGATGCTCGCGATGATTCCATAGCGTCTTACCGGTTTCTATTTCCATCAAAGAAACGCCGCCCTGTTCATCCCCAATCGCCATCCATCGCTCATCAGGGCTGATATCGAAGGATAGAGCTCCCACATCCACAGGAATTGATTTGTCCATCTTTTTGGTCCGGGTATCCCAAAAATGGATCCATCCTGTGCGATCCAGATTTGCCACAAACCTGTCTGATGAATAAAACAAAGCTCCTACGCCAGGAAAAGGTGTATTTCTGGGG
>JAUIHU010000254.1 GCA_030432175.1 Verrucomicrobiia bacterium
AATTCTAAATTAATTCTAGTGCCCTTCTTCATCGTGTTGACAAATCAACAGCGTAAAGACGGCGGTCAATAGCATGAAAACCAATGCCTGAACAAGGCCCACGATGATTTCCATGAAATAAAAGGGAATAGGTATCAACGCAGCAAAGACAGAATTCATACTGATTCCCATAGCCGCCATGGTCTCCAACATGTTCTCGCCGGCAAAAGTATTACCAAAAAGTCGAAAACTCAGAGATACCGGTCGGAAAATAATCGAAACCAGTTCCAGCAGACCAACAAAAGCAAACACAACCACCATCATGACTTTCATGATGCCTGTGGCATCTCCCTTAGGACCAAATATATGAAGGAAGAAACCTTTAGCTCCGTTAGACTGAAGCGCCCAGATTACCCAGAACAGAAAAAACACCATCGCCATTGCGAACGTCATGTTCAGATCCGCATTGGCTCCTCGAAATAAAGGAAGGTAATTAGTGGAACCATCTTCATAAACCACGTCCCATCCAATCGTCCCAACCCCAGGCACCAGACCAAGCCAGTTGGCAAAAAGAATGAACACAAAGATACTGGCGAAAAACCAGAACGTCTTCTTGACCAGATCCTCCCCAATAATGCCCGTCAAAAAATCATACAATCCTTCAACAAGCCATTCCCAAAAATTCTGGGCGCCGTTCGGGATCTCTTTCGTGTTTTTCATGGCGAACCGGGCAAACAAAATCAGAGCCAATGCGGCAATCCAGGTGGCCACGATCGAGTTAGTTACCACAAACGGGCCAACTTTGAACAACTCAATGGCATAAAGTGGAAGCTCATGATGCTCTGCATGAGCATCGTCATGACCGGAACCATGTCCATCTCCGTCGTGAGATTCATCAATTTTGGAGATCTGCGGAAATTCCGGAGCAGAGGACTCATCGGCTGCAAGCCCCTGGGTCACAAAGACCGAAAGGAGTAGAAACACCGTCAATAGGATCCAGGGCAACGGGGATAAATTTTTTCGCATGATATTTGTCGGAGAATCTCAATCAATTCTCAGGCTAACATTTCGCTTAATGAAACTGATGAAATCACTATGAATTGAAAGTGAAATTTTTCACAAGCGTTTTTCTCAAAAAATAACGACTTTTTTCAACTCGATTTGAACGCGCCCCAGACAATGTTTTGAGCGCTTCGTGTATTATTTTAATCGGAATACCGGTGATCGGACTCGAACCGATATGTTCCTTACGGAACGAGGGATTTTAAGTCCCTTGCGTCTGCCAATTCCGCCACACCGGCGTAGATAGCATTCCGAACGCGCAAACCTTCCATCAAATCTGCGCCAGTCGTCAATATTCTATTCCCAAAGAATGCAATTTCCTGCAGCAAAACAGCATTTTTTTTAATTATTTGGTCTTTCCGCTTCACATTTATATGATGGATCCAATGCAACACGAAGATTCCTCGGAAAATTTTTCCGGAACTTTTTTCAATCTTACACCAGATCATTCTCAAATAGTTGGCCAATCCAAATGGCTTGTCACAGGGGCCGCCGGTTTTATCGGTAGCCATCTAATAGAGTCTTTGTTGGAGCTGAAGGCTGAAGTTGTGGGTTTCGATAACCTTTCTTCCGGATATTTGCGTAATCTGGATCATGTAAAAACCTGCGTTGGATCAAAAGCCTGGTCGCGGTGGAACTGGATTCAGGGCGATCTTCTGGATGACCAAGCTCTGGATGAATCCCTGCAGGGAGTTGATTTTGTGCTCCACCATGCAGCTATTGGCTCAGTGCCTAAATCCATGGAAGATCCTTTGCAAACCCAGGTCCACAATGTGCTTGGCTTTCAACGAGTATTAAAAAAGGCGCGCGAGTGTGGCGTCAAAAAAGTGATCTATGCTTCCAGCAGCGCAGTTTACGGAGACAACACCCATGAACCCAAGAGAGAACAGGATCAAGGCAGACCTCTTTCACCTTACGCTCTGTCAAAATGGATGAATGAACTGGATGCCGAACTCTATTCCAGAGTGTTTGGACTGGAGACGGTTGGTCTGCGCTATTTTAATGTCTTTGGACCTCGCCAGGATCCCAATGGCGCATACGCTGCCGTGATTCCACGTTTTTTTCAGGCGATGGCTCATGAAAAAGCGTGCGTCATTTATGGAGACGGCCAGACAACTCGAGATTTTTGCTTTGTGAAGAATGTGGTTCAGGCAAACCTTCTTGCTGCATGTGCAGAGCTGGATCCCGATGGTCCACGGGTATTTAACATCGCCACCGGCGCGCCGGTTTCTTTGAACAAACTGCACGAAGTCATGAGTGAGACTGTGCTATCAAAACGTCCTGAACTAGAATTAATCCCTGCCGCATACCAATCTTTCCGAGCGGGAGATATCCCCAGATCTTCCGCTGATATTAGCTCAGCCATGAATTACCTTGGATACCGTCCAAGCTGTAGCTTCAAAGAAGGCATCGACGCTTCAATAGATTGGTATCTGCAATAAATCCCCATCTATTAGTCTTCACACTTCAATTTTTTTCTAACGATTCTCTAACGACAGCGTTTAACTACTAAATCAAGTTCTGGAGAGCGAACGGGCAGATCATGGAAAATCACCTTCACTTTCCAGAAATCCCTTTGATCTGTAGTTCACCATGCTTGCGATTTTACAAGCGGCCATGACGTGGTCGTCAGCAGCTGTCAGCTGCGAGGAAACACCTGATCCACTGGATTACGGCCATGAGGAGCATTCCAGTCTGGAATCGCTGTTCGAGGCTTTAGAACATCCCCTTCTGCTCTATGCATTGAAGCTAACCCAGGACCGAAACGTCGCTGAAGATCTTGTGCAGGAAGCTTTCTGCAGGATTTGCCCCCATCTGAGTCAATTGGATCAACCTCGCCCCTGGCTCTTCCGTACTGTGTTCAACCTGGCGATGAGTCACCACCGAGCCCGAAAAAAATGGCTCACCTCACCTGGGGCCAAGAATACTAACATCGACGAAGGCGATTCTGAAGACTGGCTAAGTCGCGCTGAGGAAGATCCAGCTTCCCCTTTCATTGCCTCGGGCTCCTTTTCCCCGGACCAGGCCCTGGAAAGGGAAGAGGCTTACGAAATTATTCGCATCAGCATGGAAATCCTGGATTCGCGCAGTCGCGAGGCGCTTCGTTTGAAATTTGAGGAAAATTATTCTTACAAGCAAATCGCGGAGGCCCTTGGAATCACCTCCTCTAATGTCGGCTATATCCTGCACCACGCATTAAAAACCCTTGCCATTGAACTTCAGCGTTTTGGGCTCAAGCCACATTGAATGTTGCTGAAGCGAATCTGCAGTTCCAAACATTTTTCAATCAGCCAAAATAATTACCCCAAAAAAATTTTTCTCATGAAACCCACTCCAGACAACGAATCGCATTTACGGGATGAAGCCCGTATTACAGCGTTCCTTCTGGGAGAACTCTCAGAAACGGATTCCATTCAACTCGAACAGGATCTGAAATCTGATCCGTCACTCAAGAAGCGTTTTGATAAATTGCAGCAAACGTCAGAAATGTTGAAGTCTGCCGGGCAGAGTGGATGGATCTCCAGAGCATTACCTGAATCCGACTGGCGACTCTCTCCCGAAAGCAGGCAACGAATACTGGATCAGTTTCGTTCAAAGGATCCACGAAAAGACTATTTAATGCTATTTGGCAAACGCGCGCTTCCTTTGCTTCAACTGATTCAGCCATCGGCGCTTCGACTGGGAATCCCCATCGCAGCATGCTTTCTGGTCAGTTTGGTGACTATGGCATTTTGGAGTTCTACCTTCATCAAGGCAAGACACGCTTCAAACCAGGCTCAGCATTTAGCAAAAAGTGAAACTGACGAGATGTCAGCGGCCCCACCAGCGTCGCAAGCGGAGCATTATTTTTTTGATTTTGCTCAGGAAAGTGAAGAGATGGATCCATCAGGCTCCGAATCATGGGAGGAATCCGATATGTCCAGACAGCCTGCGAGAACGGATGAATTTATTGGAGGTGAATCTTCGGAGCGATTTGGACGCTATGATTCAGGTCGCGATAGCGCAGGAACCGAAGTTGAATTGAGAAGGAAAGACTCACTGGTGAGCGAACGTCAAACGCGGGGGTATGCAATCAACGCCCCAGCTTCTGCAGAAACAACCCCAGCGCCTGCGCCGGCGCCTCCAGGCGCTGCAGCGGGTGGAGGTATGGGGGGAGGAGGCGCTGGCGGGATGGCCGGTGGTAGAGGCGGAGCCGTTCTTTTTGCTCAAGATGCGGATACAAATTTATATAGCGGGCTCGCTGATGAGCAGCGCCTTGACGAACAAAAACAAGTCTGGGGAGTCAACGAATTGGCTGTGATCCCCGACTCTACAACTACTTTTGGTATCAATTCCAGAGCTGCTGGTATAAGAACTCAATCTGCTATACCTGAAACTGCGCCCGCTGCGGTTCCCCGATCAGGAGGCGCCAACGCTGGTTCCGAGCTGGCCCTGGGAGATGTTCCGGCGCTGGGTCGCATGTTCCGCTCTGAAAGCATGAGCCAACCTGCCAATGCAGAACCACAGCGTCCGAAGATCAGCGCTGAGTCTCGATCTCTGCCTCAACAAACAGATCAAATCTCTTTAGGAGCCGCTTTTCTTCCAGCCAATGATGGATTGGAAAGCAAGGATGGCTTCGCTCCAGAAAGATCACGAGGAAGAGTCGCAGTTCCAACATCTCGTTTCTCGAACACAGCTACAGCAGAAATTGAATCACTTGGCAGATCTAATGGGCGTGGCCAGATCACCGGTAAATCTGTAGATGCTAAAAACAATGAGGATCGTTCAGAATTCAGACAAAACTGGTCTTTCGGCGCTTCATCATCAGACAAATCAATACCGGGTGGAACCGACTATTATGGTTCTGAAAATGTCGAATTCTCCCAACCAAAGGAAACCAGTCTCAATTCTACACTGGAGTCCATCGACTCTTCAGTGAATTCGGACATTGACTACGGCCTGAATGCAACCGCCAGATTTACTCTAAACTATTCGGATACGGATCAAATTGAATCCCTCCAGGAGGAACTTCAGGACCTCGAAACCTCTTTCGAAGCAAACTCAGCTGCGCGTGGCGTGGTCCGAGAACTCGAACTGGGTCAATCACTTGAGATTTCCAACAAGGAAGATGCTTTTTCGGGTCTTGGGTTGGAAAAGAAACTCCCCAAACTCAGCTCTGCAACCATCGTTGAGGAAGAAACAAAAGGCTTTCACCAGGCTGGCCGGGTTAAATTAAAAGAAGCGACAAGAGATTTTCAGGAAGAAACCGCTGCCGATTCAAACCCATTCTCTACATTTGCATTACAGGTCAGAGATGTGTCATTCAAATCAGCACTCGCTGCATTTCAGAATGGATCCTGGCCAGAGCCGGAGACAATGCGGTCTGAGGAGTTTCTCAACGCATTCGATTACGGAATGCCGGAACCGGACCTCAGTTCCAAAGTGGCCCTGGAACACGAACTCTCCACTTTTCCTTTCGAACACCAGCGACTGGCTTTGCGGGTATCTCTAAAAACAGCAGCTCTGGGTCGTGAAGCCAATCGCCCAATGAACCTGGTCGCTGTTTTAGATAACTCAGGTTCGATGGAACGCCCGGATCGAGCTGCCATCACTCAAGGCGCGTTTGAAGAATTGGCAAATTCTTTAAATCCTCAGGATCGATTGAGTGTCATTGCGTTTTCACGTCAACCACGACTTTGGATGGAAGCCACTCCAGGCGGTGATCCTTTAAAGATCCTGACCCGCCTCGGTGAGTTGAATCCTGAAGGTGGAACCAATCTGGAAGCCGCTCTCGATCTGGCTTACGAAATCGCTCAACGCAATTACGTGCCTCAAGGTGAGAACCGTGTCGTATTGATGACGGATGGAGCCGCCAATCTGGGCCAGGTCAATCCAGATGCTCTGGCTGAACAAGTCATGGATAATCGTCGCCAGGGTATCGCTCTGGATACCTACGGAATCGGCTGGGATGGTTTGAATGATCCGCTACTCGAACGCTTATCCAGAAATGGCGACGGTCGTTACGCTTTCCTGAATGATCCTCGGACCGCTCCCAACGAGTTTGCTGAAGAACTGGCCGGAGCGCTTCAGGTCGCAGCGAAACAGGTAAAAATTCAGCTGGAGTGGAATCCAGACCGAGTCCATTCATACCGCTTGATTGGTTATTCCAAAAATCGCCTGACAGCAGAACAGTTTCGGGACAATTCCGTGGATGCCGGTGAGCTGGCAGCAAAAGAGGCCGGTTCTGCCATCTACACTCTGGAACTCAAACCAGACGGAGTCGGCCCCATCGCAATCGCTCGCGCGCGGTATCAGGATCCGGATAGCCAGTCATTTGAAGAGAAAACCTGGACCATCCCCTTTTCTGTGCCACCTGCATTGGACGAATCCTCACCTGCGCATCAACTGGCCGTCGTCAGCTCTTTATTTGGCGAACGACTTTCCAATGCTCCCAGAGCTGAACAATACCCATTGTCAGATCTGCTGGACACTTTGCAAAACATTAAAACCGAATTCGCATTCAACCCACGCGTTCAACAGTTGGAGTTCATGCTCCAGCAAGCCCAGGCGCTATCCAACGTCCAACCTTAACACTTAAAGCAGAACCGAATCCCGATTACCCGGAACCTCTCCGGGAGAACTCAATTTTTATTCACTCAACGAAGGATTATTAAAA
>JAUIHU010000255.1 GCA_030432175.1 Verrucomicrobiia bacterium
TCAAATTCCTGAATAAAATCAGCCACTAATGGCGCTCCATTTTCATCCAGCCAATCCGAATCCACAGAAAGCGTATAACGTTTTCCCGCTTCCAACGCAGGTCCGACTTCTTCCAATGGACGCACGCCTCTTTTGACTCTGCCCGGATCAATAAACAGGGTTAATCTCAGTCGGTCTGGATCCCATAGTTCTTCGTCTACTTCCAAAAATGGATCCTCGATTTCTACACCTGAAGCGTTCTTCAGATGGATGTATTGATAAATACCTCCACGTCTCATCGGATGAGAAAACTGAATGTAGAACTTCAGAAGATTCTCTGGAATTTGGGGAGCAGTGGGAAAGATGGCAACTACGCGAGTTTCAGGAGTCCGTTTCTTTGCGGGCTGAGTCCAGAGGGATTCGATAGGCGCTTTATTTTCATTCAACCGAATGATGGCTCGATAAGTCGCTCCGTTTGCCCACGGAAATCGAGGCTGAAACAACAAAGCAGGAGCTGGAGCGCTTTGCAAATGGTAGGATCCGGATACCGGAGGTAAATCCAGTGAAGAGCCATCAATAACCAGATAAACCGGGAAACTCTGACTCCAGTCTGTTGCAGTCCAGCCCTCGCTTCTGTTCTGAATCGAGCGCCATTCCTCGGTAGATCCACCACTGAAGATTACTCTGGAGCCAGCTCTGTCAGAATGGGGTCGCCATTCAATCTTCCAGTCAGCCCTTGCAGCCCCGGCGAAACATATCAGAAGGCAGCAAAAACCCTTTTGCGCTAAACGGTTCATACTTTAATCCATTATACCTGGAACGTTGACTTCCTGGTTTGCAAAAACAAAAAACGCTGGGCAGATGAACTCCACCCAGCGATGAAAGATGTTTGGTTAAAGCTTAAAATCAGGGAAGAGCAATGGTCTTCAGATGCTGTTCTCCGGATTCAGTTTTTTCTAAAATCACAGCGTGGTCTTCACCAAACCGATCCAATTGAATCACGCCTTGCAGCGGCTCAACTGTTTGGTAGGCCAAACCTTTCACTCCACCACCAGGAACACGCTCTTCGATCTTTTCCGCTTCACCAATATTAGCCGCGTTGATCTTCATCACCCCACGACTGCTGTTGGCCATCAGGATGTAGTCAGTATCGCCGCGACGGTAAGTGATCATATCCAAAGGACGATTCCGGTTGCCCAGCTCCGCAATGGTTTTGCCCATGACTTTGGCTCCGGGCTCGAGTTGATTCATCGGAATCTGTACCAGCGGCGTGCAAGTATAAGCGGCGATCAATTGAGGTTCTCCCCCAATCATCATCGGCGTGAATGTGCGAACCGGGGACTGGGTTTCAAAACGGCCATGCGCTCCATGGTAAATCTCGATTTGTGCTCCGTTATTGATTTCATCAAACGGAAATGGAATGGCGCGCAGGGTAGAGGAAAATTCTTCGTTAGAAAGACCAGCAATCAACACGCGTCCATCCATGTAACCCACGTCTGTAATGGACTCCATCCGAGGATTGTAGGTTCCACGACGACTTGGAATTTCCTTATCTTCAGGAGCATCCGGCAGTTCCGCTTTCGCATTCCAGACTTGCTCGAGTTCGACCACTTCCATGCTCCCACCTTTTGCCAAAGCTCGAACCAGTACAGGTTGCGCTCCAGCCCCTCGTCCTCTGCTAACGCTCATGTAGACGTTATTGGAAATCGGATTGACGGCTACATCCTCAATCAGGATCTCCGCTGGCATGGAGCCCAACAGGGCAGCGACTTTCTCATCGATTTTGGAAATCACCAATTCATCAGGTGTCCCGGCTTCAGTAGTGTCACCCGTCGCAATCGCATGAACTGCGGCGCCCTTCGTGTCTCCAACCAACAGAATTCCTTCCGGACCAAATGCAATGGCTCCCATGGTCTCAATTTCGGGAGTTCCCTGAGTCATGCCAGACTTCCAGTTCTGAGCTGAGACGTTGCCGAGAGTCAAAGCCAGAACAGTTCCGACAGCTGAAAGTGTTTTTCCAGTTTTATTGTTAAATATCATAAGATTCTCAATTCAGATTCGAATCCAACTAAGATGCAGGCGAAATCAAATTCATCGGCATTTAATATTGGATTCAATTTTGGTAGTTGAGTTTTGTTGCAAGGGTTAACTCAAGATCATACACCGAATTTCAAACCGGTCATTCTTTTTTTAATGACACTTCAATGACCGCAGAACAGTCGATGGTTGGGTCCGGACGAAGTTCTCTGGAAGCTTGTACAGCGCTGATGGTTCTCGTTGGAACTGAATCGTAAACAGCCTCTCCATTGATAAAGACTTTGACTGGCTGATCGAGATCAATGAATTCATCTCCCAACCAAAGCACAAAGTCAGATACTTCTTCGGATTCGATCCGAATCTCGTTTCCTTCCCGAACCGCTGTGACGAGCGCTCTGGCTTGAGCCTTTCCCTCCGGAACACCGATCCAATAGAAACGGTCATGAGTCACATCATCCTGTTTCCAGACGATCTTCTCCGGATAACGATCACGTGTCCATTGTTTCATCCAAACCACACCGGCAACATCTTTTCCATTCATCCAATGGCCAACTCCAGGATAAATCCTCACCCAGTGTTCATATCCTTGCGGATCTTCCTGATGCAGTTCTGCTAAACTTTGCTTCCATGTAGCCGCGGTCTGGTTCCGATTGTAGGCGCCATCCGCTCCGCCCATGTGCAAAGTGAAAGGAAGATTACGCAGTCCAAGAGGCGATGTTTCATTCGGATGCCCAGCCATCATCGCTGCGGCGGCTAATCGATCAGCCATACGAGGAGCCAACTGATATGTTCCATCACCTCCAGCAGAGTAACCGGTCAAGTAAACGCGGTTCGGATCGATGTTCTCAAAGACAATCAGGTTTTCGATCAGACGCGCAAAAAAATCATCCACTTCTGGACGATGCCATAAATCCCAGGTATTCCCCGGAGCGCGAGCGGCCAGATAAAGACCTTCATTCAGATTGTAGAGACGCTTCTGATTTTCATACTGACGATCATTCACTCTGGGTGGGGCTCCACCTCCACCATGCATGGAAATGGTCAGGCTGCGCTGATCGCACAAATCGTCTCCGAAGATTTTGTAAAAGAACGGCATTTTCTTATCGTCCAATTGCAGTTCCCGGTTTTCCATTTCACCGGATCGGGTTTCGCGAATCATTTCAGCGTGATCTTCCCAAAGCAAACTCTGGACTTTCGCGGCTTGATCTTTTGTCAAAGCGATGGCAGCAAATTCCTGATCTGTTATAGGACCGCGTTCTGTAGCGGGTTGATCTAAAAATCCTTGAAGTTCTTCCAGCGGATCCAACGGCTCGACCAATTCATCAAGTGTGATATCGAGCGTCTGCCTCCCTTTTCCTTCAGTGCGGAATGCCCGAGTCGTCCACTCTCCCCGTTCAACCATGATTTGAAGTTCGTAATCGGTCTCCGGCTTCAGAGCCGCTTCAAACCAATTATTCCGATCATCGTTCTCACCGGTGGTTCTCCCAGTGTGAATGACTCGTCCTTCCAATAAAATTCTTGCTGGAAAAACCTGCCGCTCCCCACCTTCTTTGTCCCAAACGCGAACTCCCCAAAGCGCCGCGTCTTCTGCTGCAATTACCTCCGGCTGATCCGGGGCGTAGCGGCGGGTTACGTTGACGGCCGCAACGAAATCGAGATCCCGCGCCCAAATCATCGGGAATGAAACACCAGTATTCTTCCAACTGGAGGCGTAAATCGCGTGTCGTCTGGAATTCTCAATAGCCCGTGACGCATCGCCCACAAACCATCCACGATCCAGTCCGTTTTTGTCATACTCGCAAGCCCCAGTGAAACGCCAGGTTCCTTCATCCCAGACTTCCACCCAACTGTGATTACCACGCTTGGTGGTCCAACTGGGCACTCCAACAAATCGAGCCGGAACACCCACTGCGCGACAGGCATCGATTAGCAAAACAGACAAACCGGTACAGGACGCGTACTTGGCCTCGATCGACTCGTACGGACTCTGGTCCGGCTTCGGCCGTTTCCAGGCGTGATATTGGACATCCAAAATTCTGTAAATATCACGATTTAAGATCTGCGCCACTTCACCGGTAGTTTTGCAATCTTTCACCAAAGGAAAAAATCGCTCCCAAAAATCCTGCCTCCATGCATCGCGCCTTTCGTTAATCGAGGCGTAAGGCAAAACGTCATTCAGGAAAACTTCCTCTGAAACCCGTTTGCCCCAGGGAGCATTTTCTCTGGCGTGGTAAGCCCACTTGATGTGGTGAAGAAGGTACTCGGAATCCAGAGATTTCAGATCCGGCTCCGGCATGTATGCAATCAGATAAGCGGCGCCATGTTTTTGCTCTACAGGCACACTTTCCAATGTTTTTTCCAACTCAGCGCGGTTTTCACCTGCCCGTTCCAAAGCAGAACTTAGAGCCTCTTCCAGAGAAGCCTCGGAAGAAGAGCTTTCGAGAGCGAATGCTCCATGGAGTGAGAAAAAAATACAACTGGCTATAATGACCCAGCATATTCTTTGATAAATGCTTTTCACAGAGGATGTCATGAAAAACATTCTACCCTATCCTATAAATATTGCAGTCGCAAAAACAAAGATTTTGAAGAAAACAAACCACGTATTTCTCTGATTATCGCAGATTATTGCTTCCTGTTTCTTCTCTGCGCCAATCTGTGTCATTTGCGGTTTCCAATTTAAAGGGTCAACCGCCAATGAAAGCCGTGGTGAAGAGTTGCTTGAAAACGCGGGTCATTATGAATTGCGTGATCTCGCTGGCGTCGCTGACATTTTCAAAAACTTCGGAGTCAATCTCCAAATCCAACGTCCGCGGAGTGTCTGGAGAATTAAGGTCAATGTACTGCACTTTTCGCAAAGTCAATTCCAGACGATCAATAGATTCAAACTCCATCTCGCTGCTCGAAATCACATCGTTATTCAACAAATGTTTCAATCCCGTGATGTTTATCTGTCCAACCTCATTCTTGACGATGTTCAGCTCCTGCAAATCCAGTTTCAATCTCGGCAACCGGATCTTTTTATCCCGCAAACCTTGTCGATCATATTCAATCTGCATTTCCTTTAAATGCAGCAATGGACGCACCCCGAATTCAGGTGGATTTTTAACTTCCATGGATTGCACGTTAACGACCGGATCCAGTATTCCAACCCGCATGGCTCCAATCGACAAATCCATCCCCAGATCAGTGCGACAAAATTCCTCTGCGCGGTTTTTGATCCAAGCATCTTTCTTCCACACCACAGCGGAAGCGCAAAGAGAAACAAGCACACCCAGGCCTAAAATAAACTTAACAATCTTGTTTTTAAAAAATCTCATCTGGTTTTTCTCGTGATCACCTGATCCCGTTGTGTCTAGTATTACTCCCAATCCATGAAAAAATCCAATCCCATTTCCGACCGAATTTCTTTCTGTAGCCAAACTGCTCTTCCAGGAAGATGTCTTGTAATTTATTTCGTCCTCAAATGCGCGCTGGTTACATTTTTATTTCAGTCTCAGGTCGTTGCCAATGCTCAGGATCCTTCCAAATCCAGCTCATCACCGAATGTTCTGCTGATCATGACCGACGATCAAGGTTGGGGAGATGTTGGTCTTCACGGCGCTCCGCATTTATCCACTCCTGTATTAGACCAGATCGCCAGGAACGGCGCTCAATTTGAACGATTTTATGTCAGCCCGGTCTGCGCGCCGACCCGAGCCAGTTTGTTAACCGGACGTTACAATCTGCGAACTGGCGTTTTTGGTGTCACTCGCGCCCGAGAAACCATGCGAGCGGAAGAGGTCACCATCGCTGAATCCTTTTCCAAAGCAGGCTATTCAACTGGAGCTTTTGGAAAATGGCACAACGGCGCTCATTTTCCGAATCATCCTAATGGACAGGGATTTGATGAATTCTTCGGATTTTGCGCAGGTCACTGGAACAACTACTTCGATACCGAACTGGAACATAACGGAGCGCCCGTTCCAACCCAGGGATTCATCACGGATGTGCTGACCGATCAGGCAATTGATTATATGAAATCAAAATCCGCTGCCAATGAACCTTTCTTCTGTTATGTCCCATACAACGCCCCACATTCTCCCTGGCAAGTTCCGGATCGCTATTATGAAAAATATCTTAACCTCGGACTCCCCCCGAAAACCGCCTGCGCTTATGGTATGGTGGAGAATATCGACGTCAACATTGGACGGATGATTGAGGCTCTGAAAGATAATGAGATTTATGAAAATACCATTGTCGTGTTCCTGACAGATAACGGACCCAATTCCGATCGGTTCAATGGGAACATGCGAGGACGGAAAGGGAGTGTTCACGAAGGTGGGGTGCGCGTTCCTTTATTTATCCAATGGCCCGGTCATATTGAAGCGGGTTTGAAGGTCGAACCGATTGCGATGCACATTGATTTGTATCCCACACTTCTGGATTTGTGTGGGATCGATTTCACGCGAAGCGATACTGATCCAGCTCATCTCGCTTTGGATGGGGTCAGTCTGAAAACAGCGCTGATCCCGGAAAGCTGCCCGACTCCTCAACGTCCTTCAGTTCAGGAACTAAAACAGCGCGTTTTGTTCTCCCACCATGTCGGAGGCGGCAATGTTCGGAATTGGCCGGGGGCGGCTCGCACTCAACAATGGCGATTGGTGAATTACGGACGTGGATATGAGCTG
>JAUIHU010000256.1 GCA_030432175.1 Verrucomicrobiia bacterium
CGCGATCCTGAGAATGGTGAGTCGTGATGGTGATCGGGGGAATCGGTTCCTGGTAGGAGATGTGAAGCAGAGTATTTACCGGTTTCGCCTCGCCGACCCGAGGATTTTTCAAACCTACTACCATGAGTGGTTGGGAAATTCTGTAAACGGGCAGAGGATTGCTTTGCAGGATAATTTCAGAAGCCACGAAGCGATCCTGGCGTTTGTAAATCGAGCGTTCGAAGCGCTGTTTCATCCAGAATTGGGTGGAGTGGCTTACGATTCCGAAGCGCGATTGTTGTTTGGAGCCCGGGAGAGTCGGTCCGAGATGTCCATAGCTGCAGATACAACGGGACGTCCAAGAGTTCAACTGGCGTTGGTCAACAAGGATGAGGTCGCAAAACAGAATGAATCAGATGGCGAATCGGATGACGCAAATGAAGCGGTCTGGGTGGCCAGAAAATTGCGTGAATTGCGGGTGAGTGGATTGCGCGTTGGCGTTGGAACGAAAAACGAAAGAGCAGTGGATTGGGGCGACATGGTGGTTTTAGTTCGAAGTCCCAAAAGAAATGCGGAAGTGTTTCAGCAAGCCTTCAACCAGGAGGGGATTCCCTTGATTGCAAATACGGGAGGGTTTCTGGAGAGTCGCGAAACGCAGGACATGCTGGCGCTGTTGAAGATTTTGGATAATCCACTTCAGGATACACCGGCGCTGGCAACTTTGAGGTCCCCGTTCGGACAAATCACGGCAGCAGAGTTGGCAGAGATTCGGACCCGCAGCGATCAGGAACGTTACTGGGATGCTTTTGTGGAATTCGTTCGGTCCGATGCCGCTGATATCGGTGAGGGGTGGGGAGATTTGCACAAGCGTTGTCAACTCTTGCACGAGCGATTCCAACGTTGGCGGCAGGCTTTGAGGAAGGGAACTTTGGCTGGAGCGCTGGAGCAGGCGGTTCAGGATGTGGATTATGAAAGTTGGTTTTTAGGAATGGATGATGCGCCGGAACGCATAGCCAACGTTCGGAGGATGATTTCCCTGGCCGCTGATTTTGATCGGCGATATCGAAAAGGCCTGTATCGATTTCTGAAATACATTGAAATTCTGGAAACAACTGAAACTGACTTGATGCCACCCGCGCCACCGGCTGAAGGAGCAGTGCGTTTGATGAGTGTTCACCAGAGTAAGGGGTTGGAATTTCCTGTGGTAGTGGTTGCTGATCTGGCGCGGCGTTTTAATATGACAGACCTAAGGCAAACCGTGATTCTGGATGAAGATTATGGGCTTTGCTCCAGAGTTCAGCGTCCCGGCAGTCTGGCAAGATACCCTAGCCTTCCGTACATGCTGGCTCGTGATCGCCAGAAAAGAGAGGCGCTGGGAGAAGAACTGCGTTTGTTGTACGTGGCGTTGACCCGGGCTTCGGAGAGATTACTGCTGTTTGGCTCAATGACAGATAAAGCGCTGGAGAAGATCGTCGAAGCAGAACCAGCTCCCCCTGATTTGATGAGTGTTGAGAAAAGTTCAAACTGGTTGCAATGGATTCTTCAAGTTACTCCATTGAATACTCAGAATAACTCGGCCGCAAATGATATTTCGGATTTTGAATGGGGAATCCTTGGCGATAAGGGATCAGGCGATGCTTGGGTGGATAGTGATAATGAAATGGAACCGGCAGTCAGCATGGAATTTGCCGAGACCAGCGAATCGTCAATGGAATCCGATGCAGGTGAGGACTGGGCGCGTCGCATGGAGTGGGAATATCCATTTCAGGAAAGTATACGTCTTCCAGGAAAGACATCTGTATCCAGGATTAAATCCACTTTGGTAGCGTTGGCAGAAGAGGGTGACGCTGAAAGCGAGGAAGAGCCTGACATGGAGAGTATGGAACCGCTGAATGAGTATCAATCCCCTGAACCGATGAGCGCCCAGAAGGAGTTTGTATTTGAGATCAACTCGGACAGCCCTTCATCGGATAAACCTTCTGAAGCTGTAATAATAGAACCAACGAAAGTACCTGAAACCATCAGCGCAGCTGAACGGGGGAACGCGCTTCATTCGTTCATGGAAAAAATCGATCTGAGTCAAAACTGGACTCGGCAGAAGCTCATCCAGTTTGCTCAGGAACTGGTTGAGCGAGGGGTTTTAACCTCAGGGCAGCTGGAGTCTTTGGAGTGGAAGGGTATTGAGTGGTTTTTGAAATCTGATTTGGGACGGACAATTGCAGAGCAATTTGAGGAATCCCAAGTTTATCGCGAAGTCCCTTTTACCTGGTGGACTGATCTGAACGGACTCGAACGCCTGGGATGGGAAAGAGAAGCGGCTTTGCAGGCTGGGAATGATGTTATGGATTCAACCACAGAACAACGAAGCCCGCTCATGTTGAGAGATCCAATAGACGATCAGGCAAAGGACCATGTGGTGATTCAGGGAGTCATGGACCTGGTGGTTGTCATGGAAGATGAATGCTGGCTAGTGGATTACAAGACAGATCGATTTCCTGTAAGACAACTGACTGAAAAAGCAAAGGAACACGCTCCACAAATGAGAACATATCGAGAAGCGTTGGAAGCGTTGTATGGGAAACCGGTGAAGCGGGCGGAACTGGTGTTTATTCACGCCCGGCGATCAGTTCTGATAGAGTGAGGAGGTTCATGAAGCATGTGATTCATGAAATGAGATAAAACGAGCGCCTGTTCCTTCAACTTTTAGTTCGGATCTTCATCATGCTCGGCCTCTTCAAACAGATTCCTCACTGCTGACTTTACAGAAGGCAATTTTGGATTTTGATGTTTGACTGGACGCTGGCTCTCTTTTTTATCGTCGTGCGTTTCCGCAGTCTGTTTTATTTCAGGCTCCGCTTCTGTTGTTGGAGATGGAGCTTGAGATTCTATTTCCGGGCTACTGGAAGCATCAACGGCTTCTGCAGATTTCTCTGAAACTTCGGAGTCCGGTTCTGGATTTGATTCAGGCTCGACTGAT
The DNA here is from genome assembly GCA_030432175.1 of Verrucomicrobiia bacterium. Classification (GTDB taxonomy): domain Bacteria; phylum Verrucomicrobiota; class Verrucomicrobiia; order Limisphaerales; family JAUIHU01; genus JAUIHU01. The sequence continues at coordinate 2,957 of JAUIHU010000256.1, forward strand.
TCTTCAGAAGTCTTTGCTTCATTTGATTCACCTTCAGGTTGGACGATTTCCTCAGCCTCTCCAGTTTTTGGTTCAGATGGAGAAGATTCTTCTGTGATTTCTGGTTGGGTTGCGACTTCTGGTTGTGAAGCCGGCCACTCTCTAAGTTCTGAATCATTGGAAAAGGATTCAGATTCGGACTCTGGGGAATTTTCCGATGTCGATGCGGCAGACTCCAGGGAAGAGATGTCCGCATTGGGCTCTGAAGGTTGATCAGGCTCAATGACGGGTGGATTGGATGGTTGGGAGTCGCTGGCGCTGGTAAACTGAGTCGGGAAAACCTCTTCCTCCAACGCTCCAAAGGTTTGTGGAGATGGGAAATTCCCAGCTGGGAATTCCAACATTTCATTTGGATCGGGCTGGTCCGCAGATGGATCCTGGGTTTCTGGAGCGCTTGCTGGATCAGCTACAGGGGTGAATGAAGACCAGTCTGGATGAATCGCCGAGTCATTGCCCGGGTTCGCGTCAGGAGTTGGATCCGAGTCCGTTTCTAGCTCCACATTCCAGGATCCACCTTTGACTGACATAGCTCGACGCATCATTCGTCGCAGACTGCCAACCTCTGTGGAGAGGCGCTGGACGGAACGAGCTTGCGCTTTCAACCGGGTATCCAGACTGGAAGAAATCTCGCTCATGACTTCCTTGAGTTGCGCTGGATCTATTTGAGCTGAAGCCGAAGGAGCTGATGTGGTTGCGGGCGCCGGGATCACGCCGGGCGCCGCGTTGGCGATGGTTTCCAGGGCCTGTTCAAGAGCCAGTTTCAAATCTGCCATCTCGCTCATTGCCTGACTGAAAGATTCATCCACATGCTCTTTCATCAGGTTCAGAGTCTTCTCGGACTCCTGGGTCCACTCTGGACGCAAACGGTCAGAGACCAAGCCGGCAATCTGATCGGGATGGATCGCGACCCCGCTGTCGGCGGCCGGAGCAGGCTGTGCGCCTGGAGCAGAGGTTACCTTTGGAAGGGACTGAATCGCATGTAGCGCTCGGGACTCCAAGCCTGCAATTTCCTGGATCCAGACATTTTTCATATCCTTGTAGCTGTTTTCCTGATCCATCCGTATGGAATCAATCGCAGCTGAAATCTCTTTCAAAGTGGGCTCATAGTCTTTGGCTTCAGGTGTTTTAGCGACTGTCTGGCTGAGCAAATGTCTGAGTTCCTCCAGTCGTTTCAGCTGGTCGGAGACCGGATTTAGTGAATCCAGATCACGCCCACGCAATTCAGCCGTCTGGTTTTTCAGAAATGGCTGAACCAGCAGCCAGGCTCCGAATCCCATGGCGGCAGCGCAGAAAAACATGGCGACACCGCCCATTGGACGATCACTGAAGGCGAAAATACAGACAGCAATCAGGGCCATACAAATGTCCCCCACCAAAAATGGCCAAATTGGCAACACCGTCTCTCTGGAAATCTTCCGATCGTTCATGCGCCTTCATTAAAATACCGCCTGAAATGCAATGTCAAACCCACGTTGCGGATTCATTGCGTTTTAAAGTCGTTTAGGATCATCCAACTTTGTGCTGAGACATTGACACGACAAGGCCCTGTTTCTAGTTTATTGACTTATGAAAGAGCTACTTCCTTCCATGGTGGAATTGATTCGTCGTACTTCCGCCGAATTACCGGATGACGTGCATCGCGCCATCTTGTCATCTCTTGAAAATGAGCGCAAAGGTGAGATCGCTGAGGCGACTTTGAAGATCATCGACAAGAACATTGCGATTGCTAAGAATAAATCTCAGCCCATTTGCCAGGACACCGGAAGCGTTCTGTTTTATGTCGACTGCCCAGTAGGTATGGACCAAATCGCTTTTGAGGAGGTTGCCAAAGGAGCTGTCATTGAGGCGACCAAGAAGGGCTATTTGCGCCAAAACTCAGTTGATACGCTGACAGGAGTTAATGATGGAACCAATGTTGGCCGAGGCGCGCCAGCTTTTCATTTCCACCAAACTCGATCGAACGAGATTCAAGTGCGTTTAGTTCTCAAAGGGGGTGGATGTGAAAACGTTGGAGCTCAGTACGCGCTGCCCAACACCAAACTCAAAGCCAACCGCGATTTAGAGGGGTGTAAAAAAGTCATTCTTGATGCAGTGATCCAGGCACAGGGCAAAGGGTGTGGTCCAGGAGTGCTGGGTATTTGCATTGGAGGGGATCGCGCTACTGGTTATGAGTATTCCAAACATCAGCTTTTAAGAAAACTCGATGACACCAATCCTGTCCCTGAATTGGCCGCCATGGAAAAGGAAATCATGGACAAAGCCAATACACTCGGGATTGGTCCCATGGGATTTGGTGGGAAAACCACATTGTTGGGTGTCAAGATCGGCTGCGCTAACCGCGTCCCGGCGTCATATTTCGTCAGTATCAGCTACATGTGCTGGGCGTACCGACGTCATGGCGCGGTTTTATCCCCTGAAGGCTCAATCGAGAGTTGGTTGTATTAGCATCAAATCAGAGCCATATCGATATCACCTCTTTTTGAACTGAAACCTGCCAAGAATTATTTGAACGAAACGACACGAACAGTTTTAGTGTCCGTTTTGGTATGATTTAACCCTGATTGCCTGTTTATGAACGCTATTCAGCTTGAAGCTCCTTTTACCGAAGAAAAGATCCGCAACCTCAAAGTCGGCGATTCGGTCGAGATAACTGGTGTTATTTTCACCGGACGAGACGCTGTCCACAAATATTTGCATGAAGGCGGGAAACTTCCTGACGAAGTGAACTTAAAGGATGGAATTCTTTATCACTGCGGTCCCGTCGTCATTGAAGATGAGAATGGAGCATGGAAGACAGTCGCAGCCGGGCCAACCACATCCATCCGGGAAGAACCCTACCAGTGGCAAGTGATCCGCGACTACGGCATTCGCGGAGTGATTGGCAAGGGAGGAATGGGACCTAAAACGTTGGAAGCCTGTAAGGAGCATGGTTGTGTTTACCTTCACGCGGTAGGTGGCGCAGCGCAGGTTTTGGCGGAGTGCATTGAGGAGACCAGTGGGGTTTACATGATGGAAGAGTTTGGGTCTCCGGAAGCCATCTGGGAATTCAAGGTGGTTAAATTTCCCGCTGTTGTCACCATGGACTCACACGGGGAATCCTTGCATGAAAAAATCTTTGCGGATAGTGTAGCAGCTCTCCAGCAATAAATTATGAAAACTCGATTTTCTATCGGGAAACGTCTCCAGGCCTTCCATTTTTTGGTCATCACCATGCTTGGCGCCGGCTCAGTAATGCAGGCTGCCGATGGCAAACCAGCGGGACCACTGACGCCCCCGGCTAAAAAGCCTGAAGTTGTGCTGAAGTCTCTGGAGTCCCGCGGACGTCTGGTGTTTGAAAGCTACCGGAACGATAACTGGGACCTGTACACAATGAATGCGGACGGGTCCGGTCTGGAAGCATTGACAGAAACACCCGACAGCCATGAGCTGTATCCGCATGTTTCGCCCGATGGATCAATGATTTGTTTTGTTGCTGATGAAGTAATGGAAGATGGGGAATGGGTTCGTCGAGTGTATGTCATGAACATGGATGGCTCGGGGCGAAGGAAAATCGCAGATAACGCTCGCCAGCCTTGTTGGGATCCGACCGGACAGAAAATTGCCTTTCTCAAAGGAGAGTACGAGAAATTCAGTGTGTTGGATTATGTCTCCAAAGGGATGGCGTTTTATGATGTTGAAAATGAAAC
>JAUIHU010000257.1 GCA_030432175.1 Verrucomicrobiia bacterium
CGTCCCGCCGTTCCGCCCAACCGCAGGAGCCAGAAACCGTCGAGGATTTGGCAGGCGAGGCCCTCCACCGAATCGGACCTCAGCAGGCAGCTCCGAATCCAACCGTCAACAACGTTCCGGCCCACCCAATGGAAGACGCCCTTTCCCGGACATGCGCCGGACGGGACCACCCCAGAACTCACCTGCATTGCAATCCGGTTTCATGCAGGCGGCTGCCCCAATTGTTGATGATACCACCGGTGAAGTTATTGGGGCTTTAGGGTTTATCTTTAATCCAGAGACAGCATTCACCCGAATTCTTTCAGTTTCTCGCCGTGGCAATTCAGGTGAAACATTTGCGTTCGATCAGCGAGGTTTGATGATTTCCAAAAGCCGATGGGATGAAAACCTCCGCAATCTCGGACTGATCGACGACCGTCCCGGAGCTACCTCCGCCTTAAGCCTGGAGCTGTATGAACGCAAATTGACTTCCGATGGTAAATCAATCTTGTCTGAAGGTTCATCGGAACTCATCCTACCGGTCAGAGAAGCGATCCAGGGAAACAATGGCGTCACTACTCAGCCGTTTACCGATTATCAGGGCAAACAGGCCGTTGGGGTATGGCGCTGGTTGCCAGAGTATCAGTTTGGCATGGCGTTGCTGATGGAAGCCGAAGAGGCATACCGTCCTTTGCGTATCCTGCGCTACATCTTTCTAATTCTAATCCTGGTTATCGCTTTGTTCGGTATCGGCGTATCTCTTTTAACCTATCTCGGTTTTCTCTGGAAACAACGCGCCGGAGAAGCGGAAATGAAAGCGCTGAGACTGGGGCAATACACACTGGACCACAAAATCGGCGAAGGCGGCATGGGAGTGGTTTACAAAGCGCATCACGCTTTACTCAGACGTGAGACTGCAATCAAGATCTTACCCGTCAGCAAAGCCGACCCCACAATGATCCAGTTATTTGAGCGGGAGGTTCAACTCACCTGCCGACTGCATCACCCCAACACCATTCAGGTCTACGATTACGGTCGCGCTCCCGATGGATCTTTTTACTATGCGATGGAGTACCTGGAAGGTTTGAACCTGATGGATCTGGTGACCCAATACGGACCACAACCTGAATCCAGGGTTATTTATATATTGTCCCAGGTTTGTGAATCGCTCAAGGAAGCGCATCAATTGGGACTGATTCACCGGGATATTAAACCGGCCAACATATTTCTTTGCTCCCGTGGAGGCATGAATGATTTTGTGAAGACATTGGACTTTGGATTAGTGATGCCTTTGAAATCCATGGGAAATCAGGACAATCATTTGCCACTGTCTTCATCCATTACAGGAACACCTATGTACATGCCGCCCGAGGCTTTGGATAATCCTCAATCCGTCGATGAGCGGGGTGATATTTATTCTCTGGCCGCAGTGGGTTTTTTTCTGCTGACGGGACGCTCTATTTTTGAAGGAGATTCTGTTTCGGAAGTCTTTCACAAACAGACCCATGAAGCTCCGCCGTCGATGAAGTCCATCATGGGCGATGACGTATCTGAAGAGATGGATCAAATTTTGCGGAAAGCATTGAGCAAAAAGCCGGAAGACCGCCCCGGATCTGTCTGTGAACTCAGGGAATCATTGCAATCTCTGCCAGCATACGGGAATTGGACAGCTTTACATCGCCAGGAATGGTGGACTGCCTGGAGAAAAGAGATTGCCTTAAAATCTGGAAGTGAAGGGAATATTTCAAATCCTCCGCCTCCCTCAAAAATTACAGAAGCCACACTTGTTGTTGATCTGAACTCTGAATCAAGATCCATGGCCGGACAGTAACGAGAATTTCAATCCGGTTCGGGTATTTTGAAGACTTGGTCAAACCAGGTTGGGAACGCGAAGTGGTCTGGATTTCAACGAATTGTAAAAAAGCCATTGTCGGTCCAAAGACCAACAATGGCTTAGCAAGACTAATCAGATTCAACTGACAATACCAATACTACTATTGTCTCAATTTGAAGTACATCTGATCAGAGCCTTCTCCTGGTTGTACCAGATAAGGAGAGGCGGCATCGGATACATCTTCAAATCCAGCGCCTGGTTCGGAAGATGATTGAAGTGTCGCAGACCCATCCCATGTCAGAGTCAATTCACCAGCTGAGAATTCAAACTCCAGAAGGATTCGATCTGCAGGGGTCGCTCCGGTGACGTAGTGAGCAAGGATCCGTTCGGCAGTCAGGGCTGTGTCGTAGATAGCAACGTTGTCGACTTGTCCTTCAAAGAAGAAGCTCCCGGGAGATTCTGTTGCTCCACCTCCAATTCGGAGCGGATGTTCATCGTTAGGACCAAAAAACACATTCTCCTCCGATGCAACTTCTTGTCCGTTGACATAAAACCGCTTCGTGAACCCGTCAAAGGTTCCAGCCAGATGCACCCACTCACCAGAAGTAACTCCAGGTCCGCCCAATACATGCCATCCACTTTGATCTCCTTGACCGGTCCAGAATTCCCAGACATTCCCCGGAGTCGCGTAGAAAATATACCCACGCTGAGGCAAATCCGCTCTGGATGTAAGCGGGGAACGGTAAGAAGTCCCTCCAGTCACCATTGCCCAGACTTCAGCTGTGAATGTGGTTGGATTCAAATCAACCGACCAAGGAATATCAACTTTCGTGGATTGCCCTTGAACAAAACCAGCTGAGGTTCCGGATTCACTCAAGACTGCGCCGGGTTGCCCTAGTATTACATCGTTCAGGTATTCTCCATTCAAGCCACCGACAACATCCACAGCTTCAACTCCTTCTGTTTCATCCAGTGGGTAAAAAGCTACAGGAGAATCGCCAAGGACCTCTTCTTCATAACTCAGTCCCGAAGGTAACAGCAGTTCCAATGTAGCAGGAGCGCTAACGACAGAACCCGAGTTATTGGTGACTTCGACCGTATATTCACCAGCATCTGCTTCCTGCACGTTCAGCAGAACCAGCATGGCGTCGGTTTCTCCTTCCAGATCATCACCATTGAATCGCCATTGGTAAGTCACCGGAGATCCGCTGCTGGCGGCGACACGGAAAGTGATGTCCTGACCTTTCAACGCGATCTGGCTCATTGGATCCTGACTGATACTTGGAGCAACCGCTGGGGGAAATGCTGCTGCATAGTGATTTGCGACTTCCAGTGGTGTCAGAACCTTGTCGTAGTAAGCGATTTCATCAATGGAACCATTGAAAAAGAAACTGCCATTCTCGTCTTCGGATGCCCCGCCACCGATACGGAACGGACTGAATGTGTTGGCTAATAATTCTGCTTCGAATTCACTTACGAGAGCGCCATTCACATAGAAACGTTGAACCGTGCCATCGAATGATCCGACCAGATGAACCCATTCGCCAATGACTACTTCCGGACCTCCGGACACATTCCAAAGATCACTGTTGTTCCCGGTCCAGAATTGCCATGTATCATTGGATGCAGCATAGAACATGTAACCGGATGAGAAAATCTCTGTGGCAGGGAAATAATCTCTGGATGTCAAAGGAGAACGGAAAGATCCTGCGCCACCTGCAACATTTGCCCAAAGCTCAACAGTAAAAACCGTGGAGTTCAAGTCCGCCGCAAAATCAACATCAATGAATCCTTCACCCGTAAATCCGGCGGCTGTATCTGCGTCACCCAGGATAGCTCCAGGTTGACCAAATTCCATGGTGTTAACCACATTCCCAAACTTACCACCAATTGAGTCAGCAGCTGCAAAAACTCCGGCGCTTTCACCTAACCGGAAATAAGCTACCGGACCATCCCCAGTCACAATATCCGCATATGGCTGAGTTGGAACTTCAGGAACGATCAGGCTGGCGATATCGGTTTCAATCGATTCAGCGCCAGCTGTAATCACTGCGGAGTAATCCCCGGTGTCTGTCGTTTCCACTGACTCAAACGACAAAGTCCAGTCTGTCGCATCTGCGATTTCAGATCCGTCCTTTAACCATTGCACAGACATTCCATCAATCGGCTCCAATGCAAATGTCGCAGGGTTCCCAACAAAAACGGTCTGTCCTACCGGATCAATCGCCGGGGCCACCACATTCAACACTCCAGCCTCGCTGGTCAATGTGTCTCCGTCGTAACTAATATCTACTGTGTAAGATCCGGCATCCGAAGTCAGAGCAGATTCGATCAGCAATACACTGCTGGTAGCGTCAGTAATGACAACTCCATCCTGCATCCACTGAAATGCGAGTCCAGGGTTATCGGGAGTGGCTACGGACAAAGTCGCTTCTGAACCAAACAAAACGGTTTGATCGGCTGGAGCAACTGGCGGAGCGACCATGGTCAGAGTCGCAGGATCCGAAGTCACATTTCCAAATTCATTTGAGATTTCAACGGTGTAATCTCCTTGATCGGCTGATTCCACATTTTCAATCGCCAGTGTAGCCTCGGTAGCTCCTTCTACAGGCTCTCCATCCAACATCCACTGGTAGCTGAGCGGCAAGCTTCCAATACCGGCGGCGCTGAAAGTCACAGTCTGATCCATGGCCCCGATCACAAAAGTCTGCGACACTGGCTGGATACTCATGGAAGGCGGAGTGCCGGAAGGCACTGCCCCTACAGCAAAGTGTTCCAGGATCCTTTCAGCGCTCAGAACTGAGTCATAAACGGCGACCTCATCGATGTCTCCCTGAAAAAAGAAGTTCCCATCAGTTTCAGTTGCGCCAGCGCCGATTCGCAACGGCATTTCAGTGTTCAATTCAACCCCTACTTCCGCGGAGCCCACTTCAATTCCGTTCACATAAAAACGTTTGACGGATCCATCATAAGTACCAACCAGGTGATACCATTCAAACAAGGTAATCTCCGGACCCTGAATCGCCTGCCAGCCGCCACCTGTGGCTCCATTCCAGAACTGCCAACGGTTGTTGCTGCCAGCATATAATATATAACCTCGTTGTGGAAAATCATCGCGGGATGTCAGCGGCGACCTGAAAGTTCCTTCTCCTCCAGTGACTTTCGCCCAGACCTCAAACGAGAATTGCTCACCGTTCAGTTCTGGTGTGTTTGGAATATCTATCTTGGATGTTCCATCAAATCCCATCGCTGTGTCGTCGGAACCAAGAATTGCTCCTTGTGATCCGAAAAGCGTCAATGTGATAGCTCCATCATTGTCACCGGCGGAATCAACAGCTGTTTCTCCATCCGCTTCATTCAACCTCCAATACCCAACAGGGTTATCTTCCATTACGAGCGCATCATACGATGGAGGTTCAGCAGCTGCCACGCCCCAGACAGAACCGATCAACGCTAGCGATCCGATCCAGGAATACGCATCTCTAATACATTTGTATTTTCTCGTTTTATTCAGGATTTTCATATTCTGATTATTTGAAGAATTAATCACCCCTTCCTGACAGCTGTCATTTCATCAGAACTACTGCCAGATTCCTTTGTTAACTTACCTTTAATTCAACTCTGGATACAAACTGTTTTCACACTGAATCTTTCAACCTTTTACACACGCACCGCAATTTCGATGTGGGCGCCATACCAGGGCTGACACCCTTCGCTGCGCACGGGGCGCCCGAAGGGCTCAGAGGTCTAATGGATCCATCCATAATAAATTCCCATGTAGTACGGGAGCAAATAAACCGTTCCGCTGGCCAACACATCGCCACTTCCTGAGTAATCCAACCGCCAGGGGTCTGTGTTCCAATGATTGAAATGTCTCTCTGCTACCGGCAAAACTTTCCCATCTACCCTGTATCCTCTTCTTGGGTTTTTCTCCTGCCACTCCGGTTCGTAACTGTCCATGGATTGCTGTGGAGGAAGTCCAACGACATCCAGTCGATGACTGTTCTCTGTCGCCCAGTTCACTCGATCCAGCGGAAATCCCTCCAATGTTTCAACGGAATCACTCAGCCATCCTTTCCATGGATCTAATGGGTAAGTCCCCCACGGATTAGTATAAGTGTTCCCAAATCCATGAGCAGCGTATGCAAAATTGAAGAACGGATTTCTCTCTGGCTGCAAATAGGTCCAGTAGCGATAAAATGAAAATTGAATTTTTTCACGCAGTTCCGGATCGTCGCTGTACTTCAATAGATTATAAAAACACATGATAGCCATTTCATCATCCGACTGGTTTCCTGAACCAAAACCCATTTGTATTTTTGCCACTAAAGCATTAGTATCAAACCCATGAACGTCTATCAGATGATCTCGGGCTTCGTTGTATTTCTTATCTCCTGTCATGTGATGCGCCACTGCCAGATAACTCAAGATACTTAATGATTTTAACCCTCGCTCATTCCACCAGTTAAAATCGTGATTGAGACTTTGCGGATCATAAATACCCCAGCGTGTAACCGTCCCATCGTGGTCCACTAATTGAAACCCATGATCCATCAAGTGATCTGTCAACAATCGAACTACCGTGCGAGCGTCTTCTTTCTGTTCTTCTGTTTCCGCTACCAGGTCGTAATAAAGAGGATAAAAGAAGTAATGCCCGTCCAACTCGTCGGAGCTGGTGTCACTTTTCCAGTACCAATAACCATCTTCAGTCAATGGCCAGCGAGGTTCGTAAACTTTCCAGAGATACTCGTCTTCCTCTCTAGTCCGTCGATCTCGTTCCAGTCTTCCTTCATTCGGGTCCGGCCATTCCACAGGTCGAACGGTTCGAGCCACATACCCGGTTGGCGGCTCATGGGAAGATCCC
>JAUIHU010000258.1 GCA_030432175.1 Verrucomicrobiia bacterium
TTTTTCAAGCAAATCCTCCAGAGCTCCATCCATTACCTGGATGTCTTCTTCATTCAATTGAGGTATTCCGGCCATATAGGTTAATATTTAAACCAACTTAAACTTCTCTTGGATGCTGTGCTGCTATGACTCTCAACGTCCACCTTTGTTAATGTACTTGTGGAGCAACATGCGGATAATCATATTCAGCGTTTCAAAAACGCCCTGACATTTTGATGCGCTGGCCTCAAAGTATGGTACACGAACCGGTATAGGGTTCTCAGGATTGTCTGGATTATTTAATAACCAATCCATGTATTCCAAAGGCGCAACATTTGGCAAATCCCTTTTGTTGTATTGCATAACGTAGGGGATATCCTCCAATCGCATTTTCAATGTCTTCAGGTTATCCTGCAGATTCTTAAAGCTCTCTACATTTTCTTCCATCTTTTCGTACTGCGAATCCGCAACAAAAACGATCCCGTCCACACCACGCAAAACCAATTGCCGTGTTGTGTTATAGATCACCTGCCCCGGAACAGTATAAAGCTGGAATTTCGTTTTATAGCCCTTGATGGCGGTGGTCTCAATTGGGAAAAAGTCAAAAAACAAAGTGCGGTCCGAACTGGTCGCAAGTGATACCAGCTTACCTTTTGTATCGTCTTCAGTTTGAATATTCTTGTGACCTTCAACCAGGTTGGTGGTTTTCCCGCACTGGGCCGGCCCATAGTAAACAATCTTAACCTGAAGTTCTTTTTTGGCCTGATTAATAACAGCCATAATTCATTACAAAGAAATACCCTATTTCGTTTTCAGTTTTGAAACCAATTGACCCAATGCGTCCAGTGGAAGTGTATCTTTACTTTTGCTCAACGCTGCAAAATACATATCCTCTGCCTTCAAAATCAACATCCCAGTCTCCCCAATAGCAAGAGAAAGATAATTTAATTCTCCCTGACGGAGTTCTTTCGTGTACTTTGCCACCCGATCGTACATTTGAGGAATAAATGCAGCAAAGGTTTCCTGCTTCATTTCATTCGGCAAATCTCCATGAATTAATAGTCCGTCAGAACTAGCAAGAAACGCTCCAATCACTTCTGAGAAATTCAATGCTTCCTGAACCAGCTGTAATGGACTCATCCCACCACCTACTTGCCCAGCCGGAGCTTTCAGGTCCCCTTGTGTGTCGTTATTTGAGGCAGAAACTCCCGCAGACGCAGAGGGCGGCGGAGTTGAGGGCGGCGGGGCTCCACCAAACAAGTCAGGAATGGAATCCATTTCCTTGGTGTCCACCTGCTGTCGGTTTTTGCCCGACTGCTGAGATTTCATATAGGCAGGCACCAGGATTCCCATTGGGAAGACCAGCTCGGTTTTCTCTTCTTGCGCCAACAATGTTGGTTTTGCCTTAGGCCGCAACCAATGCCGAACTTCACTCCAGGGAAAAACCGCTTTTCCTCGTTGCAGAATCGGAGTCAATTCAGCAACAGGTATCTGCAAGGATGAACTTTGATGATCCGACAGCCCTTCTTTCACTGCCTCAGGCCATTTATCCCACATCTGATTGACCGGAAATTCCAGGGTGTCAGCCGTTGCTCCCCCCATACTTTCAGAAGGAGCAGCAGGGGCAACCTGAGCCGAGGCTGGCGCCGGTGGGGGTGGTGGACTGGAATACGCCCCTGGCGGTGGGGGGGGCGCAAATGAAAATTCATCACCAGATCCACTTCCAAAATCCAGTTTACCAGCCGGAGCTGATGGAGGCGGCGGAGAGGGCGGAGCCAAGGCAGACTCAGCTTCGTCAGGCTCAGAAGCAATTGGCGATATAGGGCCTTTTGGGGCCGAAAAATCTTTTCCTCCAAATGATATAGGCTTGTCCTGCTTGTCTGCTTCTTTCGGCGCTGCGGGTGGAGGTGGAACCGCAAACGGCGCATCATCTTTTGCTTCTTTGGTTGGTGATCCTCCTCCTACTCCTGGAAAAATATCAGGAATATCATCATCGTCAAAGGAGGCAGCGATTGGAGAAACAGGCACACCTCCGCCCGATGAAGGAGGAGGCATGGAGCCAGTTCCTGGAGGGGGGACACTACCTGCCGCAGGCGGAGGGGGTGGGGCGAAATCAGCAGGAGATCCTTGCTTGGTTGATGTTGTGGATTCTGGTTCAACTTTGGTTGGCTGAGATTGAGCTGAGGCAGGCTCCGTCTTTTTGCTTTCTGAAATCGGTGTAATAGCCCCCAGTTTCGATGACTCTTTCGGCGGATTCTTTGCCTTTAACCGCTGTATGATAAGCGGAAAAGGAATGATGATTACTTCCTCATCACATGAAGCATCACCAGCAAATACCCCTTGGGGAGAAGTCTTTCGAATTTCTCCAAATAAAAGTTCAACTTTTCCCTTGGCTAATTGCCCCGTGATTCTGGCTCGAGGTAAAAATATAAAAACATCCGAATTTGGAGCCCCCTGAATCAGACTCCTCGCAGATTCAGTCAGGTGTTCCAGAAGATCTTTGAGCGGTAAGGCAATCTCCTGATTGTCAGCGGATACACTCTGAGACCCAGAACCTCCAGCATTCTGGAGATTAGGAGACTCAACGGCAGCAGGAGCATCCGAAGTCTCTGAGCGATGAAAAATTTTTTTTACGAAGCCAAACATAACTTGATCCGATTCCGAATTGAACGCCAACCAGGCAGCAAAGTCGAACTTTTTTGGACGATTCATTCATTACATTTCCAACCAAGCTCCCCCGCTTCCAGTTAAAGCAACTGCTGTTCAAGGCGGTTATTCTTTTTTTTTGGCAACCTGCTTCAATGTCGCTACTCTCATTTGAAATACGAATCACTTTTCAATTGCGCCAAATCATGCGATTAGAAATCAGAGTGAAATGTTAACTGCACGACCAGATCCCGAACCCCCGGCAGTCAACCAATGCCTGTAAATCACCGCATACTGCTACTGGATGACGATCCCGAAATCGTCGATACCTATAGGGAATTGCTAATGCGATTACCCAGTAGCCCGGAGGTGCGTACCGCCACTTCTGGAGCAAGGGCTCTTGCTCGCTTAGAATCTGAACCGTATTCACTGCTGGTTTCAGATCTTAATATGCCTCGAATGGACGGACTTCAGGTGCTGGCCATCGTCCGGAGAAGATACCCACATCTGCGTATTGCAGTCATGACAGCCATGGCGGAAGGTCAGTTCAGAACCCGCGCCTACGAAATGGGAGTCGACTTGTTCATGTCCAAACCTTCCACCTCCCAGGAAATAGAACAGTTCCTTGATTGTATTGAATCTCTCCTGGAACAAAAGGACCATGGAGGCTTCCGCGGAGTTCAAACCAAAAGCCTCATGGATTTGATCCAGTTCGAAGCGCTTTCACAAAATTCTTGTATTTTAAAAATCCAACGAGGCGCGAAGGAAAGCCGAATCTGGATGCAAGGTGGTGAAATCGTCGACGCGGAACACCTGGACATGGTAGGCATGGAGGCTTTGTTGGAAATCGTTGCATGGAAAACAGGTTCTTTTGAAATCCTGCCCGCAGAAGCCGGTCGCCCGCGAAGAATTCTCGCATCCACGGACGCATTACTTCTCGACCTCGCGACTGCGCTGGATGAGACTTCCTCAGGCTCTCAGGCAGAATCTGATTCCGGAGATGAAGAGTTTTCCCAATCCATTTCCCGCCTGGTTGAACCCAATAAAGGGATTGATTTCATTCTGACAATTTCCAGGGATCGTGTCCCAGCCACCGCGAATAGCAAAAATAAAGCCTCTAAAGATTCCCCCGTCGATAACGTACAGTTCGATTCCTGGGGACTTGAGAATCCCGAACATGTTGCTGAATGGATTTGGAACTCAATGTTTGCAATGGAAAAATTGGGGAGTCGACTGGAAACAGGAAGTCTGAATGAATTTGAAGGAACGGGACCTCATCAGAATTTGTCGCTTTTTGCCGGATCCAATGCTTTTCTGGTGGTTGGATTTGATCGAACCCAGACCAGAGCAGAATGGTCTCAGACCATGAAAAAAATTGTTGCAAAATGGGTATCCTAGATTTTTTTGGCCGGAAGAATGCCAGTCAAAAGCTGGTTCCACTTCCTAAAGGCAGTTTTACCATTGACAGGACTGGCCGGGTCCTGACCACCACCCTGCCCAGAAATTTTCCAAAAGAACTGATTGATGAAATCGGATCCACCTCACTCCAGGTATTCAAGAATGCGCAAAAAGCACAAATCGCATTAACCCAATATACATTCGCCTTTGCGTCTTTTAAAATAACAGCTAAAGAACTGCGAGGGGGCGCTATTATTTTTTTAAGCCCAAAGAGCTGAGACACTCCATCAATCCAAAGTTTGGATTGGGATCAGGGAATCGCAGTGAATCAGCCCTATACCCGATACCAATTAAATAAAACTCACTATGGACCCGGAAAAACTCGATCAATTGATTCTTCAGATGGAGAATTACGTGGAGTGCTGCAAACAATTCAATCACTACCTGAATCTGGCTCGAATCAAGAAATTCGACGAAGAAGACGAGAACCAGTTTCTTGAAATCAAGAGTGTAATCACTCAGGAATTGGAACTGATCCTGGCTGCGATAGAGATTTCATCACCCACACGCGATGAAATTCATAACCTGATTAGTGAAGCTCCTTCCCTGCGTTATTTAAGCGAATTGAATGAAACCACCATTCGAGGATTGGAAAACCAGTGGCACAAAATCTACATCGCCTGGCAATCAAACCTCGGCCAGATGAAAGTCCACCAGCGAGAACTGGACAAGAAACCTAAATGGTCCTTTAAGAAACTGTTTGGCGGGAAATAAATACACCCTCAACCCTGACTGAAGTTGCCAGTGACCCCGGATAAAATATAAGCCGGAGTTCGAACCAAACCTTTTCAGACGGCAGAAGGATCCTGATTCATGCTCGTAGATTGGAATATCCAGCGCCGTTCGCAAGTTTGCCAGATTTGCTCCAACGGTTTTCAAGACAAACAAATATATCATACTGCCCTGTTCGAAGAGCCAGACCAGTATGAACGCTGGGATGTATGTGGGGAATGCTGGAAAGACCGAAGAGCTGAAATCACCGCGGACGCCAACTCGATGATTTCTCATTGGAAAGGCGTTTTTGAAGCGCCAACACTTCCGCCGCCCGAACCTATCCAAAAAGAAAATGCCGAATCTTTGCTGAGAAAGCTGATTGAACTTGAGGATCCAACCTACCTGAACGCACAATTCATACTGGCAGTCATGCTTGAAAGGAAAAGGATTCTCAAAATCAAAGCAGAAACCCGAAAAGATGGCGTCCGCTGGTTAATGTACGAACGAGCCAAAACAGGAGAGCTGTTTCCGGTTCAAGACCCAGACTTACGACTGGACGCACTGGACAAGGTTCAGGAGCAAATAGCGGAATTATTTGAAACAGGATTACCCTCCACCTCCTCACCCGGTTCTGCGGAAACCGAAGATCAGCAGCCTTCCGATAAAACTGAAACCGATCCCTCACCGAAGCAAGCAGCAACAAAAAATGAGACAGAGTCCACAGAGTCCACTCAACCCAAACAGCAGGATCAATCTGCAGAAATCAACACAGAAGATCCTTCGCATCAATAAAGATAAGTTGATTCCTGTAAGGAATTATTCTATAAGATAATTCTTGAGTAGGAAAATGTAGCGCTTTCGAGTAATCTGAACCCAGGCAATAGACTGATATCGAAATATGCACTAACCCATAACTTTGAACTGATGCAGTAAAGTTGAAGGAAATCGAAGACATTATTCGGTACCATTTTCGAAACTGGGACCTTTTATCTCTGGCCTTGACACACCCATCTGTCAGCCACGAAGCGGCGGAACCGTTGCCTCACAACCAGAGACTGGAATTTTTAGGGGATGCTGTTTTGCAGTTGGCTCTGACAGAGGAATTATATGATAAATTTCCTGATTTGGACGAAGGAGCGCTGACCAAAGCCCGCGCTCAACTCGTCAATCGCCATACTCTCAGAAAAATTGCAGAAACATTAGACCTGGGAGCGTATTTGATATTAGGAAAAGGAGAAGAAAAACATGGAGGCAGAGAAAGACCATCAGCGCTTGCTGACGCATTCGAAGCTCTTCTTGGAGCCATGTTTCAAGACGCTGGCTATCAAACTACACGAGAATTCATTCTCCGCCAGTACAATGATATTTTTGGCCCGATAGAGGCAGACTCTTCGCTCTTGAATCCCAAAGGAGATCTGCAGGAATTTCTCCAGGCGAAAAACAATCACAGTCCTGTTTATAAATTGGATGAGGTCACCGGACCTGACCATGATCGAAGCTTTTCCTGTTCAGTTCATTTTCTGGGACATTCTCTGGCTACTGGCAAGGGTAAAAGTAAAAAGGCGGCAGAGGCACAAGCCGCGCTTAAAGCTCTAAAATTCCTGACCGGGCCAAATGGCGCTCAATGGTTAAATGAAACCTCAGAACTTGCCCAACGCCACAATGACTCATTGACCCCGCCTGATTTAGAGGAAAACGCCCAAACGAGCGAACATTTGCACGAATCCTGAGAGCTGGCTCTTATCTCATACTTGAACATCACCTTTTGAGATAGCAATTGACTCAAAAAAGGCTCTCCTCTACTGGAGTAAAAACCTCCTGTACAAGATAAAATTTGCGGAATCCTTT
>JAUIHU010000259.1 GCA_030432175.1 Verrucomicrobiia bacterium
TTAGGAGCCAGGAAATAGATTTCACCACTGAAAGTCT
The DNA here is from genome assembly GCA_030432175.1 of Verrucomicrobiia bacterium. Classification (GTDB taxonomy): domain Bacteria; phylum Verrucomicrobiota; class Verrucomicrobiia; order Limisphaerales; family JAUIHU01; genus JAUIHU01. The sequence goes on from JAUIHU010000259.1 coordinate 38, forward strand.
CTCCTGGGTAGGAATTCACTTCGAACTCGATGGTTTGGCCTTCCTTGACCACACCCAGAAAGCGTTCCGGAACATTCACTTCAGCCTTTAATGGATCAATATCCACCAGCCAGGTCAGAGTTTGGCTGGCGCGAATCACCTGGCCTGGACTCACCAACCTTTCCCCAATTACACCATCAAAAGGAGCAGTTACTTTGGTGTCTCTGAGTTGACGCTCGCGCAGTTTTAAGGTTGCTCGGTTGAACTCATATCTGGCGGCAGTCTGATCAAACTCCTGCTGAGAGATCAACTTGTCCTGAAGCAGCTTTTGATCCCTCTCAAAAGTGATTCGGCTCAGCTCGTAGTTGGCTTGAGCTTCTGAGAGTTGAGCGTCCAACTTGCGATCATCCAGGTTAAAAAGAACCGTGTCCTTCTCCACACGATCCCCTTCTTCGAAAAGGATTTCAAAAACCACACCATCTGACTCAGCCTGGATTTCCACCATTTCATTGGGAGCCAAATCCCCAACAAGCGTGATCGATTCGTAAACCGGGGCTTCCAGGGCGTCAATTGCCACGACTTGTGTAGGAGGAGCATCCTGACCTGCGCCAGCTGATGCGTTTCCACCTTGTTCTTCCGGGCCACATCCAAATCCACTCATAGCGAGCGCTATCGGGATGATCAGTGAAACAGGAGAAAAAGGTAAGCCACGCTTTGTTTTCAAATCGAGCCAAACTGTATTCAGCATCGAAACTGAGGCTAATGAGAGTTGAATGGAGTAGGAAGAGCCTTTATTCCGCATTTCGGTGACCCTACGAATCGATATCATGCTCAACGTTAGGAATCTGCAGACGTTAAGTCAATCGCAACTCTGATTGACGGCAATCTTTCTTATCTGGCGCTTTATCATTGGCAACCGCCTCCCTTCCGCGTATGTAATAAATCCCATGACGACGACTGAAGGTAATGTCCGAAAGTCCGAATCGTGGAACTCACGATTGGGGGTCATTTTAGCTGTTGCTGGCAGCGCAGTTGGGCTGGGGAACTTTTTACGTTTTCCAGGTCAGGCTGCGGAGTACGGCGGTGGCGCATTCATGGTGGCTTATTTTATTTCGCTGGCTTTGATCGGTATACCGATATGTTGGGCGGAGTGGACCATGGGCCGATACGGAGGTCAGTACGGATTTAATTCCAGTCCGGGAATTTTCCGGCTGATCCTGAAACATCCGGCAGGAAAATATCTGGGTGTGCTTGGCGTTGTCATTCCAGTCACCATTTACATGTATTATGTGTACATTGAGGCTTGGTGTTTAGGATACGCAGTCAATTTCCTTCAGGGAGGATTGAATTTTGGTGAATCGGTCACCATTGATAATTACATCAATTATTTTAATACCTTCATCGGAGCTGCAGAAGATGGTTCGGCCCTTGGGTTTGATATCAATCAGGTTGGCATTTATATCGTCCTGGTTTTCTTCCTGAATTTCTTTTTGATTTATCGAGGGATTGCCAAAGGGATCGAGTTTTTCTGTACCTATGCGATGCCAACTTTGTTATTGCTCGGCATCATCGTTCTAATACGTGTCTTGACTTTGGGCGCTCCCAATCCGGAGTTACCTGAGCAGAGCATAATCAACGGACTCGGACACATGTGGAATCCTGGAAATCTTTTTGAGAAGCTTAAAAATCCGCAGTTATGGATTGCAGCGGCAGGACAGATTTTCTTTTCATTGTCCGTTGGATTTGGAGTCATTATTACCTATTCAAGTTACTTGTCCGAGAAGGATGATGTGGTGTTGAGTGGTTTGACAGCTACATCAGCCAATGAATTCTGTGAAGTTGGATTGGGTGGAATGATTACTATTCCTGCTGCTTTTGTTTTCCTCGGCGCCGCTGGGATCGCGGGTCAAGGTACATTTGGATTAGGATTCAAGGTGCTGCCAATGGTGTTTTCACAGATGCCTGCAGGGGCATTGTTTGGATTTATCTTTTTCTTCCTGCTCTTTCTAGCCGCGGTGACCAGCTCACTGTCCATGTTGCAACCTGGCATTGCTTTTCTGGAAGAAGGGTTGGGAATCAACAGAAAACAATCGGTTGCGATACTTGGATTAATTACCGCCATGGGAAGCATGTTCGTGGTGTACTTCAGTAAAGATATGAAAGCGCTGGATACGATTGATTTCTGGGTTGGAACTTTCCTGATTTATTTGCTGGCGACTATTCAGATTATCATGTTTGGCTGGGTGATCGGTATCAAGAAAGGATGGGAAGAAGCCCATAAAGGCGCCGAAATGCGGATCCCCAATATCTTCAAGGTCATTATCAAATACATCAGCCCTGTGTTTCTGTTGACAATTCTTATTGCCTTTATACTTGAAAAAATTGTCGGAATTAATTTTGAAACCGGTGAATTCAGCGCCACAGGATATGTAGCCGATTTAATCGGAGGAGAAAACCATGAGAAAAGTCCTGTAGCGCTAATGAGTGTTGGAGTTATTGGAGCAGTGATTGTCTTTGTAATGATCCTGATCAACACCGCAGGCAAACGCTGGGACAAATTGGATGAAGAAGGCAAAAGGCCTTGAGTTCAATGAACATTAACCAATCAAAGGAAAGGCTTTAAAATGGAAACAGGAGGCTGGATTAGTATGATTTTATCGGTGGGATTTGTAACCACTATGTTCATCACCTGTCTATATAAGGTGCTGACCTATAAAGAATCAACTGAACATATGCACGGGATGAATATTGAATCAGATGACCTGGAAGAAGATGATAAGATTTAAGTTTTAAATCAAAGCTTATGATTTAATAACCAGGGTTATTACAAATCTACCAGCTCCGTGGGTAACTACAGAGCTGGTTTTTTATAATGCAACTTCAGGAAAAACCAATCAAGCATCTTGCTTTATACTTTCAAACTCAACCCAGAATTCAGAGCCTTCATCAATATGACTTTCGAAACCAATTCTGGCGTCAATATGATTTGCCAGCTGTTTAACAATTGATAAACCAATCCCGAGTCCAGAGTGGCGTTTCGTATCTGGTTTTTCAGTTTGATGAAACGCGGCGAATATTTTGTCACGATCATAAGCGCTGATTCCATTTCCTGAATCAACGACTGTGACCCGATACCACCCTGCTTCCACTGCATGTGTGACTTTCAATAGCGCTCCGCCACGATCTGTAAATCTCAGAGCGTTTGAAATAAATCTTTCCAGGATTTTTTGAATTCGTTTGGCATCGTTAATCAGTGAAACATGCTTGATTTCCTCAAGAACATCATTCTCATGAATATTGAACGACAACGCCTTTTGATGAAATGCCTTGAGGTTCCGGGATATCAAGTTGTTAAGCAGGTCAAATAAAGAGAATTGACTCAACCTCAAAACAGGCTTGCCATGGCGTACTTGAGAGAGTTCCAGCAATTCTTGAATCAATTTTTCTAACGACCTGCCTGCCGATTCTATTTCTTCCAGGGAAGCAATAGTCTCTGGATCACTCATATCATCTTTTAACAACTGGCAATAGCCGAGAATAGGCACCAACGGTGTTCGTAATTCATGACTTACCAAAGATAGAAACTCATCCTGAGCGCGTATTTTATCCAGTGATCGATCCAGATTTTGTTCAAGATTCTTCTGTTTTTGGATCAAATCATCCACATTTCTGCAGGTTGCATAATAATAATGATTATCGGCATCAAATGAGATGTTCCAAGAAAACCACTTTGAGTTTCCTTGAGCGGTTTTTAATCGTGTTTCGAAATTCCAAAGCGGAGATTTGGCCCTGAGTTTAAAAAGAGCCTTTCGAAGACGTTCACGATCCTCTTCGACAACATGGGACCAAATTTCCTGACCGATTAAAACAGTTGGTTCAATTCCGATGGACTCTTTCCAATTCTGGCTTGCTTGTACCCAACAGCAGTCGGAGTTGAACACTGAAAACAATTCATAAGACAAATAGTTATAGATTTCGCGTTCTCTCGTGAGCTGCATTTGTTCGCTAATATCCTGAATCGCTCCTTGAATCCGAATGCAGACATTATTTCGAATTATCGGGCGACCCTGGATCTGGATCCATTTCATTTTGCGAGTGAACGTATGAATAGGTAATTTCAATCGAAATGGTACACGGTTCTGATGGCATTCATCGAAAGCGGACTTGAATATTTTTCCTGAGTTTCCCTTAAAGAACGAAAAAATAAATTCAGGGTCAATTGGACAAGTTTGAGGCAACTCAAACACTGAATAAACCTGATCGGTCCAACTAAGGATATGGGATGCAGGGTGGTAAGCCCAACCACCAATCTGGCCGAGCTTCTCGATTTCTTGAAGTAATTCAGATGGTTGAATTTCACTCATCAGGCCGGCAACTCAGAACTCTCAGAAAGTTTGAACGAATAGAAAGTGCGCGCTGCAGGGTTCGAACCTGCGACATCTACCGTGTGAAGGTAGCGCTCTACCGCTGAGCTAAGCGCGCGGCTTATGCACAAAGCACTGATGCAGAATAAAGGAGGTCGTTTATTTGACAAGTGATTTTTAAGGTGAATTGCTGTTGTGGGCTGTGTTTAAAGTCAGAGGTCGTCCTGGGAATGCTGAGCCCCAGCGCCAACGGCGCGACACATACCAGCCTGGGCTGCCAAAGCCCAGGACGGCATTCTCTTCGAATAAAAGGGCTGAAGGTCAGACACAGATACAGCATATTTTCTCTCAGAACATCTTTTTGTGTCGGGCTTTCAGCCCTTGGAGATATGGGGATGAACCAAAACCTGGGCCTGGCAGCCCAGGCTGGTATGTGTCAGGCCTTTGGCCTTGGAAAATTTTCACGCCTCCCGACTTTAATCGAACCCCCATAAATCCTGGCTATTTCTGCTTGCTGGATTTATGGACAGGTTTAAAAAAATAAGGCAAATGCCCGGGTTACTAATTTGTAAAGAATCGTTATATTACTATTAATTTTGATACCCGGATTATTCGGTCGAGTCCGTCTCAAATGGAGCGTTGTGATCGAGTCGGTATCGAAAGAAACTCTGCAATGATGACTCTGCATCTAATTCCATAATGATCATTTGGTGATCTACTGTTGACGTGTCAGCTCGATTTGGGTTGTCAATGATTTGGTAATTCGAATTGGGTACATCAATCCAATTTGTTTCTACATCAAGTTCATTTGTTTGCATTAATATAGGTGTGATAACCCAGGAGTCCTGATCGGTCAGCATACGCTGGCTGAATTCAATTTCTAACCGAATTCTATTCTCAGTTGTAAGATTGATCCTTTGAGGCAATTCAATATCATGAACAAATGGATCTGTTCCTTTTAAAAATTCGTCGAGGGTGCCTTGTCCATTGGCGGTTTTTAACAACTCATGAACGAGCATACCTTGGTTAGAATAAAAGGTTAATTTACTAATATTCAGGAAATATATCAGGACTCGGAAACCGATCTTCCAGGCTGGGATTAAAGAGATACTCTTCGCGAGGTATTTGCATCCTCGGCCAGTTTTCCAGCCGGATGCGGACAACTCTTCCCGGACGAATGCCTTCGATGATCAAGTCGGTTTCAAACTGGATTTTGATACCACTACTGGCGAATGGAACTTCTTCTTTGGTGCGTTGAACTTGAAGGATCTTTCCTTTGGCGGCCATGTGGCCAGGACCGTAATGCCCTGCGGTGTGCTTCAAGGTATTTTCAGCTCCATTCATTTGTGCGCTAATGCCATCCTTAAAATCTTCGTAGAGTGAGGAATCCAGACCTCCGAACAGGGTTGCTGTCACAATGGCGCTGCCAAATTTCCCATAATCCACCGCATCCACCCAAGCTGGAGCCCATCGGCTGCGGATAAAGTCTTTGTGTTTTTCAGACTGAAAATAAGCTGCATTTCGGATCGCTTCGTCGTCGAGCCAGATATCCGAAATGTGAAATTGGGTGAAAACTCCGGCTAATCCATCTCCAGGACCGGGCTTCCAGGTGATGCCAAGTAACACTTCTTGTCCTTCGAGATCTTTTTTTCCACTGGTAGGCCATACTGCTTCGTCGATCAGATCCAATACTCTGATGAGCTGTTTACCTCGCCAGATCCGAGTTGCTGCGTCAAAAGTCAAAACCTCATTACTAATCGAATCCGGCTCGCCGGTCTTCAGTTCTCGACTTGCGCTAAGCTTTCCAGAGAGGTTTTTGATTTCAATCTCATGAAGTTTCCAAGTCATATCATTGCGCAGGCAATAACTGGGTTCATCTTCCAGCAGCAGCAAATGGTTTTCAGCCGGCGCGGTTCCTGTGCCACGATAATGCCCAACATCTTTATTTTTGTGATCAATCGGTAAAACCGGAACAACTGAGATGTTGGGATCGGGTGGGAGAAAACCTCGGGCATGCATGACGGTTCCGAGCGGGATGTCACGCAGATCAGCTGAAGCGCCTTGATACCGGACGATTCCATAGGGGAGCATGGCAAAAGGCTGAGGGTCGTTTCGGTAAAACTTGCCCGTTCCCTGAACCCGGATACTGCCA
>JAUIHU010000260.1 GCA_030432175.1 Verrucomicrobiia bacterium
GGGTGAACCCCCAAAGTGGTCATCATGTAAGCGCCACAAGTGTTCCAGGGCACTAACGGAGAACTGAGCGTTCCTGCGTCTTCGAGGCATCTGGAAAGGTTTTTTGGGTGTAAACCGCGACTCGCATAAGCGTCTCGGTACATCCTGCCCGGCATAATAATGGAAAGGTATTGGTCGGGCGCAATCACGTTCATTCCAATACATGTAGCCAAAGTCACAAAAATCACACTCCCGGTGGAATGAGCAAATTTCAAAGCGCTTTCGGCCAATACTGATAACATCCCTGCCGATTCCAAAGCTCCTCCAAAAGCCAGCGCACATAAAATCAAACTCACGGTCCACATCATTGGAATCAACCCGCCTCGGCTCAGCAATTCATCTACCGATTCAATCCCAGTTTCGGCCACATATCCATCCTGAGCCACATTCAACAAATCACTCAATGTGGCTCCTTGCCAGCCCCATGCCAGAACCCCACCGACCAAAGCGCCTGCCAATAATGACGGCAAAGCCGGTATTTTTAGAGCCGCCATGGTGATCACTAAAGCTGGAGCCAGCAGTAGACTCCAATGAAATCGATAATTCTCAGCCAACGCTGTCATCAGTTCTTCCATTCCCGAAGTCGAACCTTCATCAGCGCCATTGAAAAATCCCAAAACCAGATAAGCGCCCAAAGCAACAGCCAACGCAGGCGCGGTCGTTAACATCATGTGGCGGATATGCTCGAACAAATCCGCCCCCGCCACTGCAGGCGCAAGATTGGTACTGTCTGAAAGAGGAGACAGTTTATCTCCGAAATACGCGCCGGACACAATAGCTCCTGCCGCCATCGGTAGCGGAATATTCAAGCCGGATCCCACCCCGATCAAAGCAACACCAACCGTCCCGGCAGTGGTCCAGGAGCTGCCAGTCGCCAGAGACACCACGCAGCAGATCAGGCAAGAAGCGGCGAGAAACCAGGATGGATGCAACACTTTCAGACCGTAATAAATCAACATCGGCACAACACCACTGGCCACCCAAAGTCCAATCATCACTCCTACAATCATCAGGATCAGAATCGCAGGTGTTGCAATTGCAATACCTTGTGTCATGCCGTGCTCAATTTCTTTCCAGCTGCGTCCGGTTTTCCACGATACCAACCCTGCAACGGCTGCTGCTAACGCGATCGGAATCTGCACTGGTCCGTCCAAGACGAGAATAGTGACGGCCAGCATGATGACTAGAGCCACCACAGGAATCCAAGCTTCCCAAAGCTTTGGCGGCCTGCCGGAGGAATCTGAGCTCACCGGTTTGGTGGTTGAAGTAGGTTGATCATTCATAGGTTAATCGCAACTTAACCTGACAGAATCGTCAAAAAATGAGAATTATTTTTCTTTTTGATCAAACGGTCTGTTAATTGCTGATTAACTGGTAACAACACTTTTGTTGTAAAATCAGAAATATTACATTTAGCCTGGGAACCAAATTCATTAGGCAAACAGAAGTGAAAGGATTGGACATGAAAAATTATTTCAATGGAATTTACCTCGCCATCGCAATAGCTCTGGCTTTGGCATCGGGAGCGCAGGGAGCGTTTCTCTACTCCGAAGATTTTAGAAGTGACTCGGTGGATGGGTGGGTTTTTGAGGGCGCTGATGGTTCCACTGCGCCGGCTCTGACTTATGACGAAGACATTGCCGGTCTGAAAAACCAAAACCAGATCGACCGATATGAAGGAGGATGGTTACGTCTCGCTGAGAATGAAACTAATCTGTCCACGATGGCATTCTATGATACGGCTTTTGACATTTCTCAATCCGATGTTACTGCAAGCTTCACCTGGTCGGCCTACAACGGTGACGGGGATGATGGTTTCACTTTCTTCTTTTCTGATGCCGATTCCACTCCAACCATCGGGTCAGGAGATTTAGGCTATGCTTCCGATGGCGTTTCTAGCGGATTGGCAGGTGGATTCCTGGGCATTGGATTTGACAGTGGATCTGACATCAACCTGAACGACAATACTATCAACATATATGGTCCAGGAGATGGAACCAGCGGCTACGCTTTGCTGACACAGATCCAGTTGGACCCTGTCAATCAGCCCATCGCATTTCCGGACCGCAAAAAGCGCACTATCCAGCACAGCGATTATTACCGCAGAGCCACGATTACCTTGACAGCCGACAACCAATTATCAGTTCAGGTACAGTTCGACCCGCAATTAGATCCGCAAACGCTGATCGAAAATTTTGATCTGAATGAAGCTTTGAATGGCATTACTCGTCCAGATGAAGTTCTGGTCGGTTTCACTGCAGCCAGTGGAGCTGGATCTCAATATGCTGAAGTCAGAGATTTCATCATTGAGGGAATCAACAACGGAACCGTGCCAGTTATTCCTGAACCTTCGACAGTGGCAATCACAACTCTGGCTTTTCTGGGAATCGGAGCAGCGCAATTCAGTGTCCTCCGAGCCAGACGTCAAAAAGAAGACGAAGAACCATCAGATTTAGAAAGTGAGAATCAGAGACAGTAATCTCCATTCGATCTTTTCTCCGCTATCATCCTGATCCTTTCTACAGGGCGCTTATTCTTGTTCAATAAGCGCCTTTTTTCATGAACTCCTGCTTGCCAAAATATTTTAATTCTTAATTTTTAATTTTTCATGGAAATCCCTATCCTGAAATCAACATGAAACGCGTTTTCGTCACAGGTGGGGCCGGTTATATTGGATCGGTTTGCGTAGAGGAACTGCTCAATAAAGGGCACGAGGTCACGGTGTTTGACAACCTCTCTGAAGGACACCGATCTGCAGTAGATCCCAGAGCCAGCTTTGTCGAAGGCTGTCTGAGTGATGCAGAAAAAATTAAATCCGCTTTGAAGGAATCCAACGCCGAAGCGGTTTTACATTTCGCCGCCCATGCATTGGTGGGTGAATCCATGACCAATCCCAGCAAGTACTTCACCAACAACGTCGCCAACGGACTTAAATTGGTCGACGCAGCGGTAGAAGCTGGCGTGAAGAAGTTTGTCTTCAGCTCCACCTGTGCGACTTATGGTCCACCCGACACAATTCCAATGACCGAGGACCTACCGCAGCGCCCGATTAATCCTTACGGGGAGTCCAAGTTGATGTTTGAAAAAGTACTGCGGTGGTATAAGGAAATCCACGGACTGGACTTTGTCGCGTTTCGATATTTTAACGCAGCAGGAGCCGGGGACAAGTTTGGAGAACACCACAAGATTGAAACCCATTTGATTCCAAACGTGCTGAAAGTGGCCTTGGGACAGGCAGAGAATTGTCAGATTTTTGGAACCGACTACCCGACTCCTGATGGCACGTGCATCCGGGACTATATTCATATCGTGGATCTCGCCCAGGCTCACATTCTGGCGATGCAACCCGACAAAACAGGATTCTATAATCTCGGAAATGGCGACGGATATTCTGTCCGCGAGGTCATTGAAACCTGTGAGAAAGTCACCGGCAAAAAGATTCCTGTCATCGAGAAAGAACGCCGACCTGGAGATCCTCCCAAACTAGTCGCTGCCGCGCACAGGGCCTTCAACGATCTGGGATGGAAACCAGAGTACCCCAAACTGCAAAGCATCATCGAAAGTGCCTGGATGTGGCATCAGGCGAACCCGAACGGGTATCCAGATTGAGTTCTTTGCTGCCGGTTGCATTCCATGAGCCAGCGGAGTAGGATGCCTCATCATGGCTAGTCGATCCTCCAGTAAAGAATCCCCCGGCAAAAATGACAGCTCCGGCTCTGTCAAGTTGCTGATTGTGGATGATCATGAAGTTCTCAGAATGGGGCTGCATGCGTTGCTGAGTGATTTTGAAGATTTTGAAATTTGTGCAGAAACTGGTTCCGCATCGGAAGTAATCCCACTTACCCAAAAACACCGGCCAGATGTTGTGCTTTTGGATCTTAACTTGAAAGATTCCAAAGGTTCGATCATTTGCCAGCAGTTAAAAGCGCTCGAATCTGGTCCACAGGTTCTGGTATTAACCGCTCATTCAGATAGAGAACATGTACTGGAAGCCATCGAATCTGGCGCTGATGGATACTTGCTGAAAAACATGAACAAGGACCAGCTCGCAAAGGCCACACGTATGGTCCACGAAGGTAAAACGTTCCTGGATCCAGCCATTACCCATCATCTGATCACCCAAATTCAGACTCACAAAACACAAGGACGTGAGCACGAACTATTCAAATCATTGTCATACCAGGAAAAGCGTGTGCTGGCTGGAGTTGCTGAAGGTTGGACAAATAAGGAAATCGCATTGGAACTTAATTTGAGTGATAAAACCGTGAAGAACTATCTCAGCAATGCTATGGATAAATTAGGCGTCAATCGAAGAGCCCAGGCGGCGGCTTTCTTCGTTCGAAATCAGCCCACGCAGGATCCAACGTCCTGAAGTCAGCAATTGAATCAATCCAATAATCTCAAACTACCTCAATGGACCACGACCCGCAGATTACATCGCAAAGCTCGCCACCCACAACGTCCAAAGGACTATACGAGCCTCGACGTTCGGCAGAGCTGCGTGTCGCGACGATCGCGCTGACCGTTTTCATTGCTGACCAGATCAGCAAACTTATCGTCATGCGCACGCTGACCTTTGGTGATGAATGGGATGCAATTCCAGGATTTTACAAATTCGTGCACTGGGGCAACACCGGAGCAGCCTGGAGTATGTTTCATGACAACAATCTGGCCTTGGCGGTGATTTCCGGACTGGCCATGCTCGGGCTTTTCCTCTTCCGAAAACATTTTGAAATCAACACTTCCTGGGGTCGTGTTTGCCTTGGGTTGATCCTGGGAGGTATTGGAGGAAATCTTCTGGACCGCATCCGCGTTGGCCATGTTGTTGATTTCATCCGCTTCTATTTGGAACGTCCAGGCGGGGAAGTGGGCTTTCCAGCGTTTAATATTGCTGACATGGCAATCTGTGGTGGCGTCGGCCTTCTCTTCATCCGCACCTGGAGAACCGGGGATTGATCCGAAATGGCTTCCCACCCATTCCCTGACCTCGTAAGACGGCCTATTTGCATTGCCGGTCCGACCGCCGTCGGCAAATCAGCCACCGCGATTCAACTGGCAAAGGAACTCGACGGAGAAATCGTTTCGTTCGACTCCATGCAGGTGTATGAAGAGATCCACATCGGAACAGCCAAACCTACTCCCGAAGAACTGAACTTCGTCCCACACCACCTCATCAGCGTCATTCCACTTACCCAACCCTTCAGCGTCTCGGACTTTGTCCAACTTGCCCGTGAAAAAGTATTGGACATCCAAAAACGAGGAAAGGCGCCGATCCTGTGCGGTGGCACCGGACTCTATTTCCGAGCCTATTTTGAAGGACTCGGAGCAGCGCCACCATCAGACCCTAAGCTTAGAGCGAAGCTGGAAAAGACTCCACTCGGACAACTGTTGGAAGAACTCGAACGGGTTGATCCCATAACCTATCACCGCATTGATCGACAAAACCCGAGACGCATCATTCGCGCAGTGGAAGTCTTTCGTCTAACAGGAAAGCCCTATTCCCAACAACGCGCTCAATGGAAATCCTGGAAATCTGACACCCAAGCAAAATTGGACATCCAAAAAACAGGAGCGGACCATTCCGGCGCCAAGGAGGTTTTGGACACCCAAAATTGGACATCCAGCATCCTTCGAATCCTTGACACCCAAAAAACAGAGCCCAGACAAGCGTCAGCGCAGCCATTTATCTTTGGACTGACTCGATCCAGAGAAGATTTGCGGGAACGTATTGAATCGCGGGTGGACCAGATGATCGAAGCAGGACTGGTCGATGAAACGCAACGATTATTAGAAAAATACTCCACCTGGTCCCTCACCGCCCTGCAAGCTATCGGCTACCGGCAAATTGTTGAACACCTTGACGGACAATACGATTTGCCCACCGCCATTCAACTGATCAAGACCCGCACCTGGCAATTCGCCAAACGCCAGAAAACCTGGCTGCGAAATCAAATGGATGTGATTTGGCTGAATCAAAATTAATTGAGATGCCGGAAGCTCAAGCCATAAATGCTCTTCAGGTCGCAAACCCACTGTTTGAATTCAAAAATCCAGCTTGATTCTTGCTGGCTGCTGTCCTGATAATTCCCTCATTCAGAATTCTAACAAATAATAACAGTTAACCTTCGTGGAATTGGCAGCCGAAGCGCATCGGAAGCTTACCGCGATTCAGGATTCATAAACATGACTGCAATTAAAACCTTTCCGCTGCTAGCCGGCGCCGCTGTCGTTCTTGCGCTCGGCATATCCGGCATTCAGGCGGATTCACATGAAGAAGGATCTCATAGCGTGCATAAATGTAGCTTCGGAACCACAGCGGACGGCCAAACGGTCGATGAATACACACTCACCAATAAAAATGGCGTGTAACTACCTGCAATCAAAAGGTAGATGGCACAGTGATCGAAGGTTTTCAGCCAACGTTTGGCTTTCGGGTATGGAATGGCGTGATAAAGCGTGGAAGCCAGAAACAGCACAATCATACTAGAGC
>JAUIHU010000261.1 GCA_030432175.1 Verrucomicrobiia bacterium
GCCAGGCGATGTCATTGTCGCGCCGCAACAACTCACGCTCATCAATCCATGCGCCGCTGATTTTTTGAACGGCTTCCAGATCCTCTGTCCGAACTCTACTTCTGTCGCCCGGAAAGTAAGCGTGCAGAAAGTCCCGGACCAAAGCCGAATGTGAAAACAGAAGCTTATAGCCTGCATCCTGTTTGGGCATTTTATTTCGTGAAAAGTTAAATTGTGAATTGGAGTCCCTCCCTGGAACATCTCCAGCAATTTATTTACTTTTGGATTTTTGACAAGACCTGCACAGCGATTTTTTTAGAGATTTTGGGTGTCAAAGATTGAATACTTTTCAACTCCTCAATGACTCCCACAACCCCGCGTGATCCAACAAGATTTTCAAAATCCCCAATTTCACTTCATCTGAGCTCAACGCTTTCGCGCTCATGGATGTGTGGGCATCCAGGGCTTCTATGAATGCGTCTCCGAGTTCGGACCATAGGTCGGGGGAGGTGGCGAATTGTTCTTTGGTGTTGTTGGTGGCTTGTTGGCGGAGTTTTTCGGATTCCAGAAGTTTGCCTTTGATGACCTGGTTGACGTAGGTGAGTTGATCCTGGTCGGTGGTGTCGGTTCCGAAGAGTTCGTTGAGTCGCTCGATGAGTTCGGCCATGCGGACGCGTTGCTTTTCCTGGACTTGTCCGCTGCCGGCTTCGGTGATGGGGTTTAAGGTTGGGGATTCGCCTTCTTTGAGTGTGATGTTTTGTTGGCCGCGATTCTTGAGATGGTGATGGGTGAGGCGGACATGGCTGAGGTCGATGCCTTCTCTTTCTCTTCCGAAGTCGAGCAGTGGGAGGAGGCGTTTGTAAAAGATGGACCGCTTTTCTATGTCGGTGTTGCCGTAGTCGAAGATCTGGGAGAGAAAGGTGTAAAGGGAGATGTAGGTTCCCATGTCGCGCTTGAAGAGTTGCAGGGCGTCGAGTTCGTCCTTGGCGGCGCTGGCGCGTCGATTGTCGTCAGCGGCTTTGGCGTTGCGATATTCTTCCTGAGCGGTTTTGTATCGGGTCAGGAGTCGGCTGGCGACGGGTTGGATGGCTCCGGCTAGATCGCTTTGCCGGGATTGGGGGTTGAGTTCGACCTGGACGACGCGGTCGATTTCAAAGTCGTCGTAGTGTCCGGTGCTATCGAGTTTCTGACGGAGGTCGAGGACGAGGTTGGGATCGGTGGCGGCGCTGAGTTCTGCGGTGGTGTGGTAGGTCTTGAAGGCTTCGAGGATTTCCTGCGGATCATTCACGAAGTCGACGATGAAGGTGGTGTCTTTTCCTGGATAACAACGATTCAATCGCGAGAGGGTCTGCACGGCCTGGATCCCGGCCAGGCGTTTGTCGACGTACATGCCGCAGAGGAGCGGCTGGTCGAATCCGGTTTGAAATTTATTGGCGACCAGCAGAATCTGATAAGCCTCATCCTGAAACGCCTTTCGAATGTCTCGTCCGTTGAGTCCGGGATTGAGCAGGGCGCTGGTTTCACTGAATTCTTCCGGACTGGACTCCGGATCGCTCAGTTTGCCTGAGAAAGCGACCAGGGTTCCGATGGGGTATTTTTGTTCGGCGATGTATTTTTCGATAGCGAGTTTCCATCGGATCGCTTCGACCCGGCTGCCGACGACGACCATGGCTTTGGCGGTTCCTTCTAAAAGTGGGGCAATGTACTCCCGGAAATGTTCGACAACAATTTTGACTTTCTGAGCGATGTTGTGCGGGTGGAGTCGAACCCAACCCATGATGCCTTTCATGGCGGCTGATTTTTCAACGGTGGCTTCGTTGTAGTCTTTCCCGTTGTGCGCCAGACGAAAGGCGAGTTGGTAGCTGGTGTAATTCTTCAGAACGTCGAGGATGAAGCCTTCCTCGATCGCCTGTTGCATGGAATAAACATGGAAGGGACGAGGCAGATTGTCGTCCGCGCTGGGCCGACTTGGATCGGGGCGGGTTCCAAAAATTTCCAATGTCTTGGCTTTGGGGGTGGCGGTGAAGGCGACGAAGGTGATGCCGCGTTCTTCAGCGCGACTGGCCATTTCTGCGGCGAGCAGGTCTTCGGCGCTGATTTCTCCTCCGTCTTTCAGTTCCTCCACCTGCTTGGAGCTGAGGACGGATTTGAGTTTGGCTGAGGCTTCTCCGGTTTGGGAGCTGTGGGCTTCGTCGGCGATCACGGCAAATCGCTTACCTTGGGTGGCGGCGAGTTCTCGGACTTTTTCCAGGGCAAAAGGAAATGTCTGAATGGTGCAGACGACGATCTTTTTGGTTCCGGAGAGGGCTCCTGCGAGTTCTCCGCTTTTGCTGCCTTCTCTGCCTTGTATGGTGGCAACGACTCCTGTCTTTCGTTGAAATCCAAAGAGCGCGTCCTGGAGTTGGGCGTCGATGACGTTGCGGTCGGAGACGACGAGGACGGTGTCGAAGATTTTTTCGTGATTGGCGTTGTGGAGTTCTGCGAAAAAGTGGGCGGTCCAGGCAATGGAGTTGGTTTTGCCCGATCCGGCGGAGTGTTGGATCAGGTATTTGGATCCAGGTCCGTCGTTGAGGACAGCGGTCTGGAGTTGGCGGGTGACGTCGAGTTGGTGGTAGCGCGGGAAAAGGATTTTCTCGATCTGCTGTTTCTTGTTGCGCTGAGCGATCAGGTAACGTCCGAGGATCTCCAACCAGCTTTCTCTTTCCCAGATGGTTTCCCAGAGGTAAGCGGTGGGGTGTCCGCCTTGCCGGGGTATCGGATTGCCGGCGGCGCCATTGTTTCCCTGGTTGAATGGCAGGAATGTCGTGGCTTTGCCGGCGAGTCGGGTGGTCATTTGCACTTCGCTGCTGCTGATGGCGAAGTGAACGAGGGCGCCGCTGGGGAAGGTGAGCAGGGGTTCCGGGGATTTGCCTTTGGGTTTTGGATCGCGATCGTGTCGGTATTGGTCAATGGCGTCGCGGATGTTTTGGGTAAAATCGGTTTTGAGTTCGGCGGTGGCGACCGGAACACCATTGAGAAAGAGAACCAGATCGAGGCTGTTTTCGTTGTGTTGCGAGTAGCGAACCTGGCGGACGACTCGGAGCCGGTTGGCTTGATAGCGGGCGAGAATGTCCGGGTTGAGTCCGAAGGCAGGTTTGAATTGCGCGAGCGCCAGAGGCTTGCGGAGTCCCAGGATCTCCACGCCATGCCGGAGAACGTCGAGGGTTCCGCGTTGTTGGATCTGATCCCGGACGCGCGCAAGGAGTGTTTCAGCGGCGCGGGTTCCGTGATTTTTAGTCAGCGTTTCCCAGGCTTCGGGTTGTGTGGTGTGAATCCACGTCAGGAGATCGGGAGGAAAGAGAGCCAGGGCGCGGTCGTAGTCGGCGTTGGCATTGTCTTCGTACAGCCAGCCACGAGAAGCGAGCGCGTCGCAGATGTCGGATTCAAATTGGTTTTCGTGGTGGAGGGGCATGGGGTAGGGATGAAGGTTGAGGGGTGAGGGTTGAATTTGGGGAGGAGTATAGGGAGTGAGTGAGGGTTGGGGAAATAAAAATTGGTGAGGGGAAAGCAGTGGAGCGATTCCAAGATTCGATCGCATGATGTATTGACTGAAGCGCCATAGATGGCAAAATGACATCATGATAAAAACACAGGTTCAAATTCCGGATGAGCTTTACCACAAGGCCAAAGAGCTGGCTAAAGCAAAAGAATGGTCTCTGGCCGAAGTTTTTCGCAGGGGATTGGAATACATGACAAGTGTTCATGAGCCCAAGTTGATGGATCCTAATTGGGAATTGCCGACATTGGCTGCGTCGAGATTTTCTGAGGATTTTGACAAACTGGATTTCAAGAAGTTGGTAGCTGAAGATTCCGAAAAAAATATCTGATATGCTGGGAATAGATACCAATATATTGCTTTACTCACTGAATCCTGCATCGACTTATCAGAGTAAAGCTCTCGGTTTTCTGAAAAAGGCATTTCGGGAAGAAGCCCGGGGAGTCGCTATTGCAGATTACGTACTGGTTGAGCTTTACCTCCTTCTGCGAAATACCTCAGTGGTCAGAAAACCGTTGGCGGCAGCGGAAGCGGTTGAGTTGGTTTGCTCGTATTGGAAAATCCCATCCGTTGTCAGAATCGAGAATGCGCCCATCATGGATGAGGTTTGGAGGTTGGCTGGAAAGAAAGGGTTCGCACGTCGAAGGATTTTTGATGTCAGACTTGGAGCTACTCTAAAGCATCACGGTGTAACTCATTTTGCTACGGCTAATGTAAAGGACTTCCAGGATATGGGGTTTGAGAAGGCCTGGAACCCACTCAATGAATGAACTGCGAGTGAGGGTTCATGTCGTCTGAAAATGATTTCCAGGAAGTTTAACAATATTTGGGTGTCAGGTATTTTACATTGGGATTCAGTCCTGGTTACATTCAGAATCTGACTGGCTCCACTCGCCGAGCAGGGGCTCAGCGTTCCCAGGATGCCACTCGACTTTCATCGAGACCTGATTAGAGTTGATAATCAAAACATCATTGGTAAATTCATGACATGACTCTAATAGAGCAAGTTTTAAACCTCCCCAATAAAGAGAAGTGGATGGCGCTTGAAGCGCTTTGGGATTCGTTATCGAGTGATCCTGATGGTATAGAATCACCGAAATGGCACGGTGAAGTTTTGGAGGAGACTAAAAAACGGTATGATTCAGGAGAAGAGAAATCGGTGGATTGGGATGAGGCAAAACGGAGAATTCTTTCATGAGAAAAATCCGTATTCTTGAGAGTGGTATCCAGGATTTAAAGGAGAGTTCGAATTCTATAATCAAATTCCAGAAGAAATAGGCGCATACTTTATTGAAACCGTATTTGCTGAAATTGATTCCCTCAGAATTCACGCAGGAATACATTCCAAGAGTTTTGTTTTTTACAGGATGCTAATGAAGAAATTTCCCTTCAGTATCTACTATTTAATAGAAGGAGATGTTGTGGTGATTTTTAGGATTTTAGACTGCAGAAAAGATCCTGATAAAATAAGAAAAGCTCTTTCAGATTCTTCAAATTTTGATCCTGGACCTCCGCAATAGCTTCAAATCCACTTTTTACTGGAAGGCCCAAAGAAAAGATACCTCATCGCTGTTCACATCAGGACTTCATTTAAGGTAACTATTCTTATCTATTGAGCTGACACAGAAGAAGTTGGGATCCTTTAACTGTTAAAACCAATTAAAGATTTCAGGTGTCAGATATTTCATCATTGAGTTGGGCGGTGGCGACTTGAACACCATTGAGGAAAAGAACCAGATCAAGGCTGTTTTCGTGGTCCAATGCCATATTGAATAGGAAGATTTCTAGAGGATGATCAAGGGCTCGGTTTATTCAAGAGTCTTCCGGGCGTTGTGGGCCTTGGATGAAATCTCGAATCTTACAATAAGTATATCTTAGACAGGGAATTCCAATAAAAACAAAACCCAGGATTGCTTTGAGTGTAGACGAAGCCCCCTGATTAAACTTTATTGTCAGAGGCTCTTCTTCAATAAAATAAAGGAGAATGAAGTAAATTATGTAACCAATGCCAATGGTTCCGGTAACTATAACTTTGGCCCAACCAAATTGCCGGGCTGAAATCCCAATTAAAAGCCCGCAAAAACAACAAATTGATAACACATAACAAATGATGGATCCTGCCGTTTCCTTTTCCTGGAGTAGGGAGTATCCAAATCCTAGAAAAACCAAAAAACTGAGTAATAAGCAGGGAGCCAGAACAATGAAGTACACTCTGCTTCCGAAATAAGCAAAGTTCTTTGGTTGAACTTCAGTTTTATTTCGAGAATTTAGCAGTTTGTTTAGTTGAAAATACATATTGAGTCTTCCTGGCTTTCGAAGCCCGGTACATTCCAGATTTTTAACCTACTCAGAACGATTCTACTCTTGCAGCCTTTGAATAATCAATTCCCAGTTGTCTTCGAATTGTGTGAGGTCGGTTGCGTGGTAACGATTATCCAGTGATTTGAAGTTCTTCGGACGCTTCCAGTCTTTTGGGTCCATCCATCTTTTGTAGGATAAGATACAGGCTTCTTGAATATCTGATTTTTTGCAGACAAAGAAACGATCGCCTTTCCGGTCTTTTCCAAGTTGAACACAAACATATATCAGGCTCGGGTGATCGATCCTCTTGCGCCCTTTGTTGATCTGCTGTTTGGACTGATGGTCTATTTCAATATCCAACCATTTGTCTGCCTGGCTGGGCCAGGTTTCTCCTTGGGTCGTTTTAACCTGAATAGGTATGGTTCGAAGGGCATCGTCGCATACCAGAATATCATATTCCGGAACGTTTCCTGTGAAGGTGGTTGCTATCAATCCACGTCTGCCAAGTTCGGCGCATACCAGGTATTCGCCTGTTTGGCCGACGAGTTTATTGGAGAGAGCTGTGGGCATGAGAATAGATTCTTAACGGAAATTTTCGTGGTTTTCTGGAATCTTAATTCAATTTACGGACGTCGATCTGTCCGGTGACTGCGGCGGAGATGAGAGCGGTGCGGCGTTCCTGGAGGAGGTCGATGGCGTGTTGGGATTC
>JAUIHU010000262.1 GCA_030432175.1 Verrucomicrobiia bacterium
AAGATTTATCATGCCGTTGGAAGTTAAAACTCTGGAGTTTTTCCTGCTGATACATCCACCCACAGACAACCGACAGCAAAACAAAGCCAACAACACAACCCATCAAAAAATTTTTGATGAAAAAAAGTTTGTTCTCTTTTAAATGCCCAGAATTCATTCGCTAATTAATCTAATTGTAAAAGCTGGCCCAATGCAAAACTTTCCATTTGATTATGAGATCTCTAAAGGTACAAGTATGTGACTATCAAGGGAATGAAGAGTCCAAGCCGTTAATTCGGGTTACTACAACACGTTGTAGCTCAGATGGATAAAAAAAATGAACAGGCAAATAAGCCTGTTCAAAGTGTCTATGATTTACTTTAAAAAAATATCAGTGATTTGGAGAGCGACGACGTTTGACTTTCAGCTGAGCCAATGAATGAAGCAAGGCTGCTCGGGTTGTAGCTTCCTCTTCGTCTGATAGTTTTTCCTGAAGACGCTCTTCTGCACGTTTGCGCGCTTCTTCAGCTTTCACCAGATCAATATCTTCTTCCCTCACCGCCATATCTGTCATGATGGCGACGCGGGAGTCAGTGATCTCAACAAATCCTTCACCCACAGCCAGCAAAGTGTCTTGTCCGCCTTTTCTGGCAACTACTTCTCCTGAGGAAATCTGCGTCAGTAATGGAATGTGATTGGGAAAGATCCCCATCTCACCTTCCACTCCCGGTAGGGTTACCATGTCGACTTCCTCCGAGAAAGTTTTCTTTTCCGGGGTTACGATTTCCAGTGTCAGCATATTGGCCATGTGTCGTCAGCGCGTTTAGAAGATTTATTCGTAAATCTCTTCGATCTTACCCTTCATGTAGAAATTCTGTTCAGACACTTCATCGTGCTTACCTTCAAGAATTTCCTGGAAGCCTTTCACGGTGTCTTCAACAAGAACTTGTTTTCCACCAATTCCAGTAAATACCTCAGCCACACTGAACGGTTGACTCAGGAATCGCTGAATCTTTCGAGCGCGGGAAACAATCAGTTTGTCCTCCGGTGAAAGCTCATCCATACCCAAAATGGCGATAATGTCCTGCAAATCCTTGTATCGCTGAAGCACTGTTTGTACCCCACGCGCAACCTTGTAGTGCTCTTCACCAACAATGTCAGGAGCCAACGCTCGTGATGTTGACGCCAACGGGTCCACCGCCGGATAAATTCCCAACTCAGCAATGGAACGCTCCAAAACGATCGTCGCATCCAAGTGAGCAAATGTGGTCGCAGGCGCCGGATCAGTCAAATCATCCGCAGGAACATAAACCGCCTGGAAGGAAGTGATAGAACCTTTGGTTGTTGAGGTGATCCGCTCTTGCAAGTCACCCATCTCAGAAGCGAGTGTTGGCTGATAACCCACAGCTGATGGAGTCCGTCCCAAGAGAGCTGATACTTCAGAACCTGCTTGTGAGAATCGGAAAATGTTATCCACAAACAATAAAACGTCCTGATTCTTCTCATCCCGGAAATACTCGGTAATCGCAAGACCGGAAAGAGCAACACGCAAACGCGCTCCTGGTGGCTCGTTCATCTGGCCATAAACCAGCGCCACTTTGGATTTACTCAAATCCTTCATGTTGATAACGCCAGCTTCCGCCATTTCATTATAAAGGTCGTTCCCTTCACGAGTCCGCTCACCCACGCCTGCAAACACAGAGTAACCACCGTGCTGCTTGGCAATGTTATTGATCAGCTCCATGATGACAACGGTCTTACCCACACCAGCTCCACCAAAGGCTCCAACTTTACCACCTTTAAGGAACGGGCAGATCAAATCGATCACCTTAATCCCGGTCGTCAGGATCTGAGGTGAAGTGGATTGATCGGTCAAAGAAGGCGCTGGACGGTGAATCGGGTTTTTCTTCTTGGATTTTACCGGACCTTTCTCGTCAATAGGCTCACCTATAACATTGAAAATACGACCCATCACTTCCTCACCGACAGGCATTGAAATAGGCGCGCCAGTGTCAACCACTTCAAACCCGCGCTTCAGACCTTCAGTTGAAGACATAGCAACAGTACGAACCCAATTGTCGCCAAGGTGTTGCTGAATCTCCAGGGTCAGGCTGGATTTTTCTTTGTCTCCAGGCTTGGTGAATTCAACGGTCAAAGCCTGGTAGATGGGTGGAACTTCTTTCTCGAATTCTATATCCACCACAGGCCCAATGACCTGAACGATTTTTCCTTTGTTTGCGCCTTTGCTCATGAATTTATTCCGTTGTCAAAGTTATTTGGGCTAGCCAGGTAGTCCGCTTGTCAGTTTTAAATGATTCCAGGAACAGGAATGATTAAACTGCAAGCGCAGCCGTGGCGATTTCAAGAATTTCCTGAGTGATACTTGCTTGTCTTACTTTGTTAAATTCCAGGGTGAGGTCTTTAATCAGTTGTTTCGCATTGTCTGTAGCGCTCTTCATAGCAACCATTCTTGCGCTATGCTCGCTGGCCTTGGCTTCCAACAGTGATTGAAAAGCCACGAAGTTCAAATAGTGTGGAATCAATGATCCCATAACCGTGGATGGAGCCGGTTCAAATTTGTATTCGACTAGCGAGTTGGTCTCTAAAGCTCCACCCATATCTTCTCCTTTCACATCCCCGGTAAAGCTCCTGAATTCTCCAATGGGGAGAAAAGGAAATACGGTTGGCTTTTGAACAAGTGTATTGACAAAGTTTGTAAAGGCGATGTCCACCTGATCTACTTTGCCCTCTTCGAACAGTGAGATGGCAAACTTGGACAATGCTCTCGCTTCAGTGAATGCCGGCACGTCCGAGTATTGAAACTCTGCTGTCAATTCCCGTTTTGTCCTGGCAATAAACTGAGATCCCTTCCTTCCCGCTGTGATATACAATGTGTTGCGGTCAGGATCCAATTTTGCAACTTCTCTCAATAGGTTGGAATTCAAGCCACCACAAAGTCCTTTGTCAGAAGTAACGAGAATTATCGCCTTCTTCTTCACTGGACGACTCTCCAGGAGAGGATGACTGAATTCACCCAGGTTGGATGTCACCTGGCTGAGCACATCGTTCATCAACTCGGCGTATGGTCGTCCCGAAAGCGCAGCTTGCTGGGCTTTGCGCATTTTAGAGGCTGCAACCATCTGCATCGCTCGTGTGATTTGCGAAGTGTTCTTAACTGATTTGATTCTTCGCCTTAAATCGCGTGTGCTGGGCATGTGTCCGTGTGGTCCTGGGCTTTACTGAAAGCCTGGTTTTATTAGATCCTGGTTACTTGTATCTTTGTGGCTTCTGACAGTTTATTTTTAGTTCGGATTTCTACTTTATCGACAGAGTGGAAATACCCAAACTCAAACCATCAGGTTCAACCTCGCGAACTCTTGAATTCTTCAATTGCTGATTTCAATCCGCTCACAATGTCATCACTCAATGCTTTTTCTTGAGCAATCTTGCCCAGGAGATCTGATTTGCGGGTTTGCAGATATTCTGTGAGATCAGATTGGAACTTCTTCAGATCGTCCACAGAAACATCATCAAAATAATTGTTCTGCATCGCCCATAACACAGCCACCTGAACTTCCATCAGTATCGGCTGATATTGCTGCTGCTTGAAGAGTTCAACGATTCGCTTACCACGATCCAGTTGCGCCTGGGTTTTCGGATCCAAATCAGATCCAAACTGAGCAAAAGCCGCAAGTTCACGAAACTGAGCCAAGTCAAGTTTGATACGTCCAGCAACTTTCTTAGTGGCCTTGGTTTGAGCCGCAGATCCCACACGAGAAACGGATAATCCAACAGAAATCGCAGGCCTGATCCCTTGATAGAAAAGGTCTGTTTCCAGATAAATTTGACCGTCGGTAATAGAAATAACGTTGGTTGGGATATAAGCAGAAACGTCTCCAGCTTGAGTTTCAATGATAGGCAGCGAAGTCAAGGATCCGCCACCACTATCTTTGTTCAATCGAGCCGAACGTTCCAGCAACCGACTGTGCAGGTAAAAAACGTCTCCAGGATACGCTTCACGACCAGATGGACGTTTCAAAATCAAGGAAACCTGCCGATACGCGACAGCATGCTTGGAAAGGTCATCATACACAATCAACGCATCCATGTCATTGTCCATGAACCATTCTCCAATCGCCGCTCCAGCAAAAGGAGCCAGGTACTGGTTCGTTGCAGAATCCGAAGCGCTCGCTGAAACAACGATGGTGTACTTCATCGCGCCAGCCTCTTCAAGAACCCGAATGACGTTGGCAACGTTGGATTGCTTTTGACCGACAGCAACGTAGATACTGTAAACAGGTCGAAAATCTTTGTCTTTGGACGCCAGACCAGCTTCGTTCACACGAGCCTGGTTAATGATGGTGTCCACTGCAATTGTAGTTTTACCGGTGGAACGGTCACCGATAATCAACTCACGCTGTCCACGACCAATCGGGATCATCGCATCAATCGGCATGATACCGGTCTGCAGTGGCTGACTGACCGGCTCACGCTTAATGATTCCAGGCGCAATCTTCTCAACCGGATAATTCGACTTGGACTTGATAGCGCCCTTGCCGTCCAATGGTTGCCCCAGACAGTTAACAACTCGTCCTAAAAGTTCTTTGCCAACCGGCACCTGAAGCAACTTGCCGGTCGCTTTGACTTCCTGTCCCTCCCGGACTGAAAGGTAGTCCCCGAGAATAATTGCTCCAACCTCAGTTTCTTCAAGGTTCAAGGCCAATCCGACAACATCTCCACCGAAATCGATCATTTCGTTGAACATCACGTCGGACAATCCCTCAATCTTGGCAACCCCGTCACTGATCTCTCGGACCACGCCGACGTTTTGCTTCGTAATTGAGGCTTTGTGCTCAGAGATTTGAGCTTGGATTTCTTCGAGTAACTGGCTCATGTCTGTTGGTGCTGTAAATTATAAAATTTTAAAACTGGCTCCGCGTGTTTTTCACATTCAAAGAGCCGCTCTCTGCCGTTCGGCGATTTGTAAAAAGATTAAATCAATTCTCAATCACAGTGTCCGCAAACTATTTGCAATCTGATCAATTTGTGATTTTACACTACCGTCGTAAATATCACTGCCAACTCGGATTTTAATTCCACCCAGGATTTCTGGAGCAGTTTTGTAATCCGCATTCAAATTTTCTCCGTAAAAAGATTTTAATTTCCGAGTAATGGCTCCCTGTTGTTGACTGGAAATATCGACTGCAGTTTCCACGACTGCAGTCCTGCGAGCGATATCAAGCTCAACTAAACGCCCAAATGCTTGAAGGATCTGTACCAGCCCTCTGGGTTTGGACTTAACCAGCGATTGAACCACTTTGGATGCTTTCGGTTCATCCAATGATCCGTCCTGGCAACAATACTTGAATAACTGTTTTGCTTCCCGGTGAGCTTGTTTGGAAATCTTCATGTTGATTAAGAAGCAATTTCAGCTGCACATTCCTTAACCAGACGTTTCTGATCTTCATCAGTCAAGGTCCGCCCAATAACTTTTTCAGTTGTCAATCCAACCAGCTGACCGACTTCTTTACGGAATTCAGCCATCAATTTCTCCCGCTCGGCAACAGCTGCCTCTTTTGCTTGAGCGATGATCTGTTCCGCTGTAGCAGCTGCTTTCTGGGTTTCCTGTTCAGTAATTTTAGCTGCAGAGGTCCTGGCTTCCTCAATCATTTTACTGGCTTGCTGATTAGCTTCAGCAAGGGTTGCCTGACGCTCTTCCGCTGTTTTCTTGAGTTCTTCTTCAATCTCTTTCTCCTTGTTGAGGGAACTTGCGATTCGATCCCGCCGCTGTTGGAGAACTTTCATTATCGGTTTATAAGCAAACTGGTTCAACAGAAATGCCACGATAATGAAGTTGAGTAACTGCGAGAAAAAGAGTTCTTTCTTCAGGCCAAAGGCTCGCGCCGTCTCCATGGCCATGTTCTGAATGTCGTCTAACTGAGACGCCAATGAAATAAAATCCATCATAGATTGAAAAAATTCGCCTTAAAAACGGACTGATGCGCGATACCAGCCAAATTGATTCGTCTTGTCCGAAAGTCCGCTGATCTGTCTTTTAGTTTAAATCTACAAGGACCCGCAGCTCGTGAATCTTTAATATCTTTCCAGTTCCCGAGCAGCGGTAAAAGTCCATGTTATACGAAGCCAATCCAGCTCCGCTGATTAGTTTTGCACCAGGAAGATCGCAAAGAACACAATACCTTCAGCAAACGCTGTGCTGATGATCGCCTGGATCAGGATCTTTGTAGCAGCTCCAGGATTGCGTCCCACTGCTTCAGATGCGCGTGCCCCAATCATTCCAACACCCAGACCCGCTGCCAAAGCCGCAACAGCAACGTGCAGGTTTCCGCTAATTTCAGCCAACATTGAAGTCAACATATTCTATATATTCTTGAGTTATGATTTAATTTTCCTGGAAAACCTGTTCGAACGGATCTCCCAGATTTGGATCTTATTCGATTCCGTCACAGTCTTTGCCATGATCCGAAACCGAAAATTATTCGAAATTGTTTA
>JAUIHU010000263.1 GCA_030432175.1 Verrucomicrobiia bacterium
GTCTTGATATTCCAACAGAATTTCGTCCCGGTCCGAATTTTACTATTCAACCTAAGCCTGAACTCAAGGCTTTAGTTGCATATTTAACCAGTTTAAAAGTCGCCGACTCCCCTTCTGAAGCCAAATGAATTCAGATTCAGAACAGCGTCATAACAACTTGAACCAGTCGAAAGTAAACCCTGAGTCGGTTTCTGATCAGGCCATGGCCCAATTTGATCCTGTAGATAAAATTTCAGATGCGATTCAAGCGCTGAAAAAAGAAGAAGCTGAATTTAATCATTCACTTCAGCAACTGGAGTATCCTGAACCGGAAATGGGATCCTCCCATTTTTCTTCTGGTCTCATTGTTGTGGGACTTGTATGCATGTTTCTTGGTGGTCTTTATCTGGAGCGTCGCAGCGCTGGTTTTAATCCGGAAGTTTATAGTCAAAGCTCTTCCTCCGACACAAAAACAACAGTTGCAGCATCAGGTTCATCGGGTTCCGACGCTGTCGATGCTGGAGCAAATGGTGACGCTGCTCCAGCCAAGGAAGGTCCTTCGGTCGACGTGGAGGCGCTTGTTGCTAATGGAAAAACAGTTTATGAAACTGTGTGTCTAGCCTGTCACCAAGCCAATGGTGAAGGTTTGCCTGGAGCTTTTCCAGGACTTGCTGGTTCAGAATGGGTGCTTGAAGAAGGTCCTGGACGTTTAATCAGGATTGTTCTACAGGGATTGCAAGGACCGATCGAGGTAAAAGGCCAGGCATTCAACAGCGTCATGGTTGCATGGCGCAGCCAGTTGAGTGACGAAGATATTGCCAGCGTCTTGACATATATTCGTCAGGAATGGGGTAACGATGCTGGTTATGTAACTCCAGATCAAGTCGCTCAAGTCTGGAGTGAAGTTTCTGACCGGGGTGAAGAACCTTGGACCGCTGATGCTTTGCTTGAGGTAGATCCCCTGGTTGGAACTGAGCAGTCACCAGGAGACTCATCAAGTGGCTCTGAATCGACTTCAGGAGCCGCAGTCAGTGAAGCTACACTAAAGGCAGGCGAGGAGGTCTATCTGTCTATGTGCCTAGCAGGATTATTTCCGCCGCTTGCTGGATCTGACTGGGTAACAGCAAATCAACCGGATAGGATAATTCGTATTGTTCTTAATGGTTTGCAGGGAGAAATTGAGGTATTGGGACAGACCTACAATAACGTTATGACTCCATGGAAAGATCAGCTAACGGATCAACAAATTGCTGATGTTATCACATACATTCGTAATACATGGGATAATTCTGCGTCTGGAGTTGCTGTCAGCCAGGTTTCGGACATCAGGCAAGCCACATCGGACCGCGACACTCCCTGGACTGTTAGTGAACTCATGGAAATCAACGTGGATTAACACGAATTTATATTCTCTTTATAATCACACTAACACCTCCGTTGAACTCAGTTCAAACGGAGGTTTTTTTTCATCTGACATTAATTTAAGCGATTCAGAATAATGAATCGCTTAAAACCAGAATTTGAAAAGTTGATTTACACGGATTTTGAAGGTGTCATTAATCGCGTAATCTGCTGTTGGATATTCTCCGCTCTCATCAATGATTCACCGACCAGAATGGCGCCTGCGGAGCCGAGACGGAGTATTTCCACATCCTCAAATGTAAAGATTCCGCTTTCTGCAACCAGGAGATAATCTCTTGTTGGATCACCTTTTGCTAACTCTGATAATCGTTTTGCAAGCTTCAGTGTTACATTCAAATCCACTTGAAAGGTTTTTAAATCCCGATTATTCACGCCGATCAGTGTTGCGCCAACATCCCAGGCTCTTTGAAGTTCCAATTCATCATGAGCCTCCACTAGAACATCCATCCCCCCCGCGACAGCCAGTTCGTGGAGTTCTTTCATTTTCTGATCGCTCAGTATAGCAGCAATCAGTAAAACACAATCAGCTCCCGCTTCAATGGACTCTTCGATTTGTCTTGGATCAATCAAGAAATCTTTTCTTAGAAGAGGAATCTGAGTGGCCTTACGGATCTCTGTTAAGTAGTTCAATGAACCCTGAAAGTAATTATTATCCGTTAATACACTGATGCAACTGGCGCCTGATTGTTCATAAGTTTGGGCGATTCTTACAGGGTCAAAATCAGGTCGAATGACCCCTTTAGACGGTGAAGCTTTTTTGACTTCAGCTATTAATCCCACAGACCCGATACGAGGGTGTTTGAGAGCCTGGATGAATCCGCGTCTGGGAGCATTGGAATCAGCACAAGCTTGAATGCTGTCCAGAGAAACTTTGGTTTCAGGATACTTAGCCAGTTCCTGATTCTTAGTTGCTACAATTTTATCCAGAATATTCATTGTGCTCTATCTACAGCTCACTCTTCATTGTCATCATCCCCTGTTCCAGACATCTTCTTCGATGGTTTTCCTGCTCTCAGCCAGGCGACTACAAATGGTGTCAAGTTGCCGTCCATAACATCCTGAATGTTGCCAGAACTTTCACCGGTACGCAGATCCTTAATCATCCTGTAAGGTTGAAAAACGTATGAGCGGATCTGGTTACCCCAGGAAATGCTACCTTTGTCTTCGTAAAACTTTTCCATTTCCTGACGTTTTTGATCCTGCGCCAGTGCGTAAACCTTGGATGCGAGAATTTTCATCGCGGTTGCTCGGTTTTGGTGCTGGGATCGTTGGTTTTGGCAAGCAACGACCAGTCCGGTTGGAATGTGGGTGATTCGGACTGCGGTTTCCACTTTGTTCACATTCTGTCCACCTTTCCCGCCAGCGCGGTAAGTATCGACTCGCAAATCTGCCGGAGGCAATGAGACTTCCTCGTCGTCCTCTTCGATTTCAGCTACCACATCCACGCTGGCAAAGCTGGTATGGCGACGTTTATTGGAGTCAAAGGGAGAAATCCGAACCAAGCGGTGGACACCTCTTTCGGCTTTCACATACCCATAAGCATTCTCTCCCGTAATGTAGAGAGTAGCGCTTTTAATTCCCGCAGTATCTCCAAGCTGAGATTCAGTCAGTTCGGCCGTCCAGCCTCTGCGCTCGCACCACCGTTGGTACATTCGTAGAAGCATCTGAGCCCAGTCGCAGGATTCCGTTCCTCCCGCGCCAGCATTGATGCTGAGAATGCAATTATTTCCATCCTGATCTTCATTTAGAAATGAGTTGATTTCCAACTCATCTACAATGGATTCCAAAGCTCTAATTTCACCGGCGCACTCATTTAAAGTTGCCTCGCGCGTTTCATCATCCTCAGCTTCAGCTTCGCCCAACTCAATCAGGACTTCGAGGTCTTCAAGTTTTTTCTCAGCTTGAAACAACGGCTCAATTTTCTTTTTTAGGCGAGTATTTTCATCAATCGTTTTTTGCGCTTTATCGCGATCATCCCAAAACTCGGGACGTGTCATGATACTTTCCAACTCCTCAATTCTTTTTTCAGATTGAGCTACGTCAAAGAAACCTCCGTAATCGGGCCAGTTTGTCTTTGAGGTCGGTGACAATCCCTTTTATTTCTTCAAATGTATGCAATGTCTTTTCTGAGGTACTCATAACTGGAATGTGATTCTATATACTTGAGAGAATAACTCGTTGCGTCAATGCAGACAACTTCACTCAAATTTATTTGATAATGAACTAACTAAATCAGCGGGTATCAGCAATTTATCAGCACAACCCCCTTTCACTTCCTGCGGCAAAGTCCAATAAATGTCGGACTTCGGGTTCCATTTGTACATCCTGCTGAACTTTCTTAATACCTGCTGAAAGGTTCCATCCTTCGCGGAACAAAATTCGATGGGCTTGCTTCAATGCCTTTTTTCCTGCTTCAGAAACAGATCTTCTTTCTAATCCAATTTTATTTAACGCGCGCGTTTTAGCTGGATTGCCGTCAATAATCATGTATGGAGGACAGTCCTGAACCACCTTGGCGCATCCTCCGATGATTGACATTTTCCCAATTCGGCAGAACTGATGCACTGCGGCCAATCCTCCAATCACAGCATAATCTTCAACCAAAACATGTCCGGCCAGAGTAGCTACATTAGACATGATAACGTAATCTCCTATCGTTACATTGTGAGCCACATGACAATAAGCCAGGATATTGTTATTTGATCCAATACGAGTGAACTCACCATCTCCCGTGGCGCTATGGATTGTAACATACTCACGGATTGTATTGTTTTCCCCAATCTCAGTGTACGTTTCTCCACCTTTCCATTTTAAATCCTGAGTTTTTAATCCAATGCTGGCAAAAGGATAAACCTCATTGCCTTTGCCCATTTTTAATTTTCCATCCAGAACCACATGAGAATGCAAACTGCATGAATCTCCCAGCTCTACTTCAGCCCCGATAACACAATAAGGTCCAATTTGGCAGTTTTCCCCGATAGCTGCATCTGGATGAACAATAGCTGTTGGATGAATATTAGTTGGCATAGTGATTCCGGCAAATTTGATCTCTACTCAGGACGCTTGGGTTACTTAAAAAGGTTCATTCAGATTGGGATGACATCATTCATTTCTGAACCATGAATGTCACCTCGGCTTCACTCACAGTAACTCCATTGACAGAGCAGATCCCTTTGGCTTTGCCGATTTTACCGCGACTGCGAAGGACTTCCACCTCAATGACTAATGTATCACCAGGCAGGACGGGTTTTCTCCATTTTACATTTTCAGCTGACATGAAATAAGCTGGCTTTCCGATGTTTTCAGCATGCCTGAGAGTCAGCATTCCTGCAACCTGGGCAATGGCTTCCAACTGCAGGACACCCGGCATCACTGGTTTACCGGGAAAGTGACCTTGAAAGTAAGGTTCGTTGATGGTGACATTCTTGATAGCGCGAACTTTTTTATCATCGATGCTTTCGATTTTATCTACCATCAGAAAAGGATACCGGTGCGGGAGAATTTTCATCACCTGATCAATATCGAGCGAACTTGCTGTAGCTAGTTCTT
Source organism: Verrucomicrobiia bacterium (assembly GCA_030432175.1). GTDB lineage: Bacteria > Verrucomicrobiota > Verrucomicrobiia > Limisphaerales > JAUIHU01 > JAUIHU01. The sequence goes on from JAUIHU010000263.1 coordinate 4,951, forward strand.
GCAGTTCCTGTTCAGATAATTCTTTGCTACGATCTGATTTGTTCATGTTTTCTGCAAGGGAATGGCTTTTCTGTACGGATTCCTCTTTACTCTGCGTTGATTTCATTGTTTTTAACGATGAGTCTAGCCAGTTCACAATTGGCGGCGTGGCTGGGCCTCACTGCTATAATATGCGCTTTCAGGGGTTGGCCTATCAGCGAGATATCCCCAAGGATATCCAGCATCTTATGGCGAACAAATTCATTTGGATAACGTAATGGCTCGATAGTCAGGACCGCATCATCCCGGATGACGACTGCGTTTTCCAGACTCCCTCCCTTGATCAGTCCATTTCTGATGAGAGCCTCAATTTCTTCGTAAAAGCAAAATGTTCGCGCGTCAGCCAGTTCTGCCCATGAGGTTGGGTCTAGATCAAGGGAATGAAATTGTGTAAATCTTCCCCGGCGATCGACACTCGTACAAGTCAGCTTCAGACCATCATAAGGAAAAGCATGCATCATAGTTTCTCCTAATGTCAGCTCCAGCGGCTTTTGTAATTTGAGAAACTTTCTAGGCAGGTTCAATTCCAGAGCGCCAGCTTGTTGTATTAAACGATTGTAAAACCGTGAACTTCCGTCACCAATTGGTGGTTCGGAGGCGTCAATTTCAACAATAATATTGTCTATTCCATTCCCCGAAAATGCTGCCAAGGCATGCTCAACAGTCTGCGCTCGCGCTTCCCCAATTGAAATAGTGGTCGATCTTGCATTCTCCGTAACGTAATCCACATGCGCTGGGATTTCCGGCCGTCCATCTAGGTCCACACGTCGAAATCTTATTCCGGAATTAACCTCAGCTGGCAGCAAAGTCATCGTCACTTTCTGGCCTGCATGCAGGCCAATTCCAGAGTAAGTTACCGGTTTCGCAATGGTTTTTTGTAGATCTGACATTGATATGGAGCAGATGATTCCGCTCACGAGGCAGCCTAAATGGGACCCTTACCCAAGGGCAACTGATTTTTACAGTCCGCATACATGCAGAGAGACCGAAACTTTTCTTTGAAACAAGGAAAACACCGTTGAAATTTACCGGTACTGAATCCGGTTATTCCAACGGCGTCTTTGCTCGTTGAGAGAATTTCAAAACAGAGTCCTCAGATCCCGATGAATGATCGGAGCGACTATTGAGCTGAAATCCTGATTTTTAATCACAAGACTTCAGTCTCGACGAGAGCGGCCTCTCGGAGCTCCACGTCCGGAACCGCTTGGGCGCCGGTCTCTGCTTCTTGGACGTTCTGATCTGCTTGGTCCTCGGCGATCTCTTTCAGAAGGACGTGATCTGGGTGATCTTCGCTCTTCTGAAGAACTGCTCTCCCTGTCCATGCGTGATGCACGGCCACGTGAGCTTTCACGATCTCTTGGACGTTCGAGATCAGAATTGCGATCATTACGATCTCTTCCTGGTCCTCTACGAGGCCCCCTGTCGTCCCTTTCACCTCCACGACGTCCACGGCTGCT
>JAUIHU010000264.1 GCA_030432175.1 Verrucomicrobiia bacterium
CTGAGGCCGACGCTGGAGTTGCGCGATCAGGCCGGCCTCTTTCTGGCCGGGCAGATCAATGGCACGACCGGATATGAAGAGGCGGCGGCGCAGGGGCTTGTCGCGGGGCTCAATGCGGCAGCCCAAGCCCTCGGGCGGGACCCTGTCACGTTCAGCCGAGATGGCTCCTATGTTCTACAGTGCGGTGTCCGTTTCCCTTTAGACGGTTCTGAAGTTCGGGAAGATTCTGAATTGTATCGGGAGTTCGGGCAGATCTTTGTCTGGCAAGCCAGCAATGATGGTAACTGGATTGCTTTTGATCACGAGGGACTTCATTTCTATCATCCTGAACAGGGAAGCTGGACTCCGGATCCGATCCGGCATCCTAAGTGGGAATCCTTTGAACGACCGAGAGCAGATTCCGGTGTGATTGAGGGTGATGAGTTCCGGCATATTTGCTGGAGTCCGGATGATCGATATTTGGCAGCTGGTTCGGCGGGAGGAGCGGTTGTAGTCATTGATGTGGAATCCCGACAAAGGATGGGTTCCCCTTTTTATCATGGAGGAGCTATTACAAAGTTATTTTTTGCACCTTCTGGTGAAACCTTGGCTTCCAGTTCTGAAGATGGTGTTGTTGCTGTCATGAATGTTTCCACTCCTGATAAACTTCTATATAAATTGAAACATGAATCTCAGGTGACGGATTTTTCATACTCTTCCGATGGTCGTCGATTGGGGACGGTGACCCAAGCCGGTATTACGAGAGTCTGGGATTTGAGTAGTGTTTCAAGTCAGGCTGGGCAGGCCAGGTTAGGAGTCAAAGCAGCGGAGTGGGATCCGGGCCGGACAACCTTAGGTATTGCTTTGGAAAGTGGAGCTATTGAAATGATCTCGCGAAGTCCTGAGGATTTGATGACACAGATCGTAGAAGCGGAAGGCAGGGTTAAAGCGCTACGCATCAGTGATAATGCAAAAAGCATCGCCACGCTGAACCAGAACCTTCGAATAGGGGTGAGATCTCGAGAAAGTGGAGAGATTCAGTATTTTCGTCGAAGCCTTCTACCGTTTGATCTTGGTCTTTCGCGTGATGGTAATTGGCTGAGTATAGCTCACAGTATTAACCTCAACATTATTAACCTCACTCACCGAAAAGACAGAATTTCATCACGGGAATTTCGTTGGCGAGGGCGGCGTCATGAGTCGCGACGAGGAATCGTATTCGACCAGCAGTCCCAACATGCCTACGTGTTTGATTTGAAGAATTCTTTTCGGAAAATTGACTTGGCTGGTGAAGACGAAATTGTCTTCGAAACCCCAGGCAAAGGGATGGTTTCAGCGATGGCTGAACATCCAGATGGCAAAGCATTGGCGGTTGCATTTGATCAGGGGGGAGTCCAGCTGCTCCGGCTCCCTGAATTGGAACCTGTAGAAGCGCTGACGTCGGCGATAAAAGTAATCGGTTTGGAGTATCAACCCGATGGACGACAGCTGGCAGTGATGCAGTCTAATGGAACGGTCATTTGCCTGAGCGAGGATGATAATCATGCGCATTCGGTCCGGTTTCAATCAGGCTCCCATTTGGATGGAGCTCGTTATATAGAAGCGCCTAAGAATTATACTGGCGCTAAATGGTTGTTAGCCACTTGGAATCATCAGGGCGAAGTAAGGGTGTGGGATCCGGTTTCAGGTGAGCCCTTAACAATCCCCTGGAAATTCTCCTCAACAGTTGAGCAGGTCTTGCCCGGATTGAGTGAAGGGACCCTGCTTGTGCAAACCGAATCTGGCATCCTGCATGAGCGATCGATTTTCAAAGATGGATCGATGAACATCGATTTATTTCAGAGGTTGAGTGAATTGTATTCTTCCTGCAGGGTCAATCAAAACGGGGAGATTATTTCTTTGCAGCCAAAGGAAATTAAAGCTTTGTGGGAGAACCAGGAAATTCACGAGTGGCATGCAATTTCTCCTTCTGGGAAAGGCAGACAGGAATGGCTTTGGCGTTGGAATAATGTAGTCGCGGCCTTGGAAAACGAGGATGATTTTTCAGCGCAATTTCACGTTGAGTTTCTTCATAGCAACCAACCAGCCAATCACGAAATAGCGCTGCTTAGGTCCGAACTTTTTGCCGATCGCGGGATGTGGGCATCTGCAGAGGCTGGGTGTAGTGATCTGCGTTCGAAAGTCTCGGAGGCGGCAATAGGCTATCTTGCGGCTCTAGTTGCTCAGAGGAAATCGATTCTGGATCTGAAACCTGGATTCCTTGAAAGTCAGCACAAGCGCCTAGAGCCATTGATAATCGCCCTTGTGAATCTTTATCAAAAGGCCGATGGATTCGATAATGAAGCATTGGCAGCTGATCTGAATCGACTCGAACTTTTCCAGATCACTCATTTAGATAATATTCGAGAACGGCAGGTTCGAGCGCCGAGCGCAGAATGGAATGTATGGCGGAGCATGCAACGTTTAGCTGAATTAGTACGCCTCGCGGCGCCAGAAGAAAGACGCGTCAGCTTGATCCAGGCAACGATTTTATCGCACCTGGGTGATTGGGAAAGGGCGGTTGAGTTTTACAAATTGGGCGATCCGTTGGATGGAGAGCTGGAACGTTGGCGTCATCTCGGTCTTGCTCGGAGCTGGTTCGAAACCAACGATGAACAAGGTTTTTTAGAAGGATCAGCGACGGAAAAGGCGATGGCCGAAGTTGCGGAATATTGGCGACTGCGGGCCTTTACCTGTGTTCACCGGGGGCATTGGCAGTCGGCTTACCTGGCATTTAAGGAAGCAAATGAACTTGGTGTGGAAAATGACTTGCTGAATTTTTATCTGAAGGCCCTTGAGCCTTACCGTCCCAAGGGTTTGGATTAGGCCAAAGAGCCTTTGCTCGGCTGAATTAATTGCGCTACTCTTTCTTCTCGCTTGCAGGGGAAGAGTCATTCTCAGCTTCACTGGCGACTTCTTTACCTACGGCGAATTCAGCCTGAAAATGTTCCCGCATTGCCTCTGGATTGAAGTTGAGCAACGTTCCGCCAGCCTCAAAGTGCATGATAAAAACCTGACCCAACGCGTATGTAGCGGCTCCGGTGGTCACCGGCAGAGCTACTGCCCCGGCGATTGAACCAACTCCTGGAATAAACTTCAGGGAACTTGCCAATAATGGAACCACTGTGAAACCTGCCCCGAAACTGCCAAGCAGGGACCAGATGATGTTCTTAACCTTGTGGCGATAAAAAGTCAGGTCATAGACTGATGAAAGATCCGAGATCATCTTGATTTGTGTTGCCAAAACGCCCGTTAAATCGACCAATGGAAAAGGGATCACCCCAATTCCTGTATTGAGCAAGGTGTACTTTTTAACCACCCGCCTGGCTTGTTCGAGTTGAGTCAGTTCAACGGATTCTTGCGTGGTTTCATCAATTATTGCCGAGGTGGCATCAATGGTTTGCTCTGCGCTCATCTTCTTTTGTTTGGTTTATGTGTTCTGATTTAGTTTGGGCGCTGTTTTGGGAACGCTGAGCCCCAGCTCGGTGAGTGATGCAAGCAGCAGAAGTGTGCTGAACTGCAAATTGCCACTCTCTACTAATCGTACCCCTCTATTTAACGCTTCCCGATTGGATACTAATCCATTCCCTCGAATATATTCAAAGGTTCCTTACAAACTGTAAATAAAGAAATGATACCTTGTGACGACAACGTTTTTCCAGAATTCTATTTCAGCGTGCTTGAATGTTGCACCAGCCAGTCCCAGTCCTCAGGAGGATTAGCGCTGAGATTGGAACCGACTGCTCCCTGTACCGGAGGGCGTTTAGTGGATTCCACACGCCATCGGTGAGCTTCGACATGGCCATCGGCGAAGGACATGTTGGCAGACTCGCTGTGGTAGCTGGCCGGGAGATTTCCCCATTTGTACTCATTGAACCGGTTCATGAAATAACCGTCATTGATCGTGTCCGGGTGTTCTTCCAGAAATACAAATATAGCGGAAGGGATGGTAAACTGAACTGATTTCTGAAACTGCTGATAAGTCGGATTGAATTCGTCCAGCAAAACTCCCGGATCTCCCACTAAATGATTCATCGAATAACTGCGGGTGCGAGGTCCGTTGGCTGCGACGGAACGGTCGGATGGGCATTTGTAGATTTTGTAGGATTTGGAAACGTAGGGACCCAGCAACGCTTCAGTCAGGTAAGCTGTGTTGGTATTTTCTTCCGAGGCATCCCAGGAAAGGACGTTGTTGGCCCAATTGGCGCGTTTTTCCCGGGTTTCATCCCGTCCGTGATTGGTCACGAGCAGATCGTCATGATCATCGGTGTACAAAGACCAGGCCATGCTCAACTGGCGCATCTGGTTCATGCAAACCTTGCTTTGGGCGTTGGCTTTGGCCTTGGACAGGGCGGGCAGCAGCATGGAAGCCAATATCGCAATGATAGAGATTACGACCAGCAGTTCAATGAGCGTAAATGCCTGGCGCGGAGTCGAGTGGTTTTGTCCTGACATGTAATCAATGTGATCCTTTTCAACTGATTGAGCAAACCCGGAATTAGAACAGCGTCCCCTTGGAACGCTGGGCCCCAGCTCGGCGAGATATTTCTGGTGAGCAAAAGAAGACCCAGAGACATGAATCTGATTCACGAAAAATAGAATTACTTCTCCATGTAAATCTTTCGTCCATCAAATTCAGCAAAAACCTCAAGTTCCTTATCCGGCATTTCGTACAGAAAAATTCTGAGCTTTGGTTCGTCAACAGAGAATGTCTTCTGAACATCCAAATCATCTATTTTGATTTTAAACTTTCGGTCAGCTCCATACTTCCATTGGCTGGAGAAGTAGTGATATTGATCATCGCTTCCCCGGTAGTGGTATCCTTGAAAGGTGGGCGAGGAGTTCACAATAAAAGCCTGACTGATTTCATTTTTACTGACTGCAGGCTCTTTACTTTCACAGCCTGTAAGGATTAGTACACACGAAATTAATAGAAAACAAAGTAATCGGATCAATGCAGTTTGAGTGGGATTCTTCATTCAAAGAAATTAGCCGGATGCACGCTGTTTAAAAAACATCCACCGTGTATTCCGGAGCCTCGGGGAATTTTCCTGTGATTTCCCAGGTCACTTTATCCGCGTTCTTAAACCAGTCCGGCAGTTGGATTTCCATGGTGAAACCGTTGGGTGAGGTCTTGTCATAGGACAACATCTCCAGGCCCGATGCCTGAATTGAGTCAATTGCTTCCGGATACTCCCCATTGTTTTTTCGATACTGCTCCAAACGACACGCAAGAAGCGCCATTTGAGCTTTGGTGTCAACTGTCAGGGATCTCTCGTATATTCGTTCCATGGATATCAACCCTTTGGGCCCATCGGGTTTTTCTAAAGATTTTGGCATGGTAAATTCAATAATTACCGGTGTTTTGTCTTCTTTAGTTGTGTCGGTGGTTGAATTGTCAGCTTTATCTAACGGGCCATAAGCATCCAGAATTGTTTCGATAGACGTCAGGTTTTCAGCTAACCCGAACTTTAATTTTGAGTAAATCAAGGCTCTGAGCGTGGAGGGTGCGATGTGGCTCCAGAGTTCTAATTCGAAGTTGGATATATAATCTTGATGAGATAGGAAGTTTTCCGAGTCAATCAACATTAGGGTATTGATAATTTCTTTTTGGAGATCATTTTGTGTGGTTGGGGGATGGTTGGCAGAGTAAGTTGCAAAGGAGGTCATAAACGCCATCTCAGTTTTCATGGCATCAAACATTTTCTTTCTGACGTTCCATGTCTGCAAATGTTCTTCCAATTGAATCCACTTTTCCAGATCCCATGCGTTGATTGACTGCGCTGTATGCACCGACTCAATCATGATTTGATATTGCGCCTGATGCACCAGACGGGTGATTAACAGATTGGCGTCCTGATCGTGGGCTTTTGATATCAATAATAAGGTCTCCCAGTCCTGCCATGCTTCTTCAGGTTGATTCAGTATGAGTCGTGTGATCAGGCGGTCATTCAGGGCGACCGAAAAGCGCTTAAGATGAACCAGATGGGGCAAAAGTATCTGGTGTGGAGATCGGTTCAAATCGTAATAGAAGGCTGCTTTTCCTCTGGATAAAGCCGATTTTAACAGGTCGAAGGACTCCTCACGTTCTAAATAAAACTCAGCCATGACTTTCGCAGCAGATTGGAGATCCAGCTTGGGTGGTTGAAAGTTCTCCTCGAAATTGGAGACAACCTGTACTTTTACCGAATTTTCAATTAAGCGTTGGAATGGGGAACTACCCGAGACAACAGGTGTATAATTCCCGGAATTGAATTCCAAGTGCACGAAAGTATCTTCGGGTTGAAAAATGTCGTATTCATCCAGTTTTTCCTGAAGGTCAGCATCGACTTCTTCCTTGGTTGAAAGCCTTTCGGCAAATTGGTAGACAGGCTTCAGATATGGGCTCATCCAAATGTTCTGCTCATCCTGGAGGCCTTCTAAAGC
>JAUIHU010000265.1 GCA_030432175.1 Verrucomicrobiia bacterium
CCCACCTCGATTTGCATCGCACATTGCCGGATGCGCAGTTTCCGGGAAGTGGAAAAGTTCCTGATATGGACCGTGCATTTGCTTCACTGGTTGAGGATCTTAATGACCGCGGCATGCTGGAATCCACACTGGTGGTTATGATGGGTGAGTTTGGCCGTACACCGAAACTGAACAGCCGCGCCGGAAGAGATCACTGGCCGCGGGCGGGTTTCGTCTGCATGGCTGGCGGCGGTGTTCGGGGCGGACAGGTGATTGGCGAGACTGATGAGTACGGGGAGATTCCAGTGACTCAACCCGTACGCCCGGAAGATGTCGCTTACAGTATTTACTCACTTCTGGGGATTGATCCTGAAAAGGAATACAAAACTCCGTCCGGACGCCCTATGAAAATTATGGGTGAAGGATCATGGATCGAAGGTCTGGCATGAACGAGATGAAGCCGTTCTCGATTCCACCGAAAAGCCCTTGGAATCATTCATTGATCCGAGTGTTTTTTCTTTTTTTCGTTTGCGTGGCAGGCGTCGCTAACTCCTCTCCTATTCATACCCTCAATTGGAATCTTGAAGGTGATGCCATTTGGTTTGATCAAGGAGGAACAGTTCAGCAGTGGCGATTCGATTGCTGTGAAATTCAGGTTGAACCTTGGATTACTACGGATTGGAAAACGATCAGCGCTATTGAACCTTCGCCTGACGGAAATTGGATTGCGCTGGGAGGAGGTGTTGCCGGAGAGATGGGGGCGGTCAGTATTTATGACACAAATTCCCATCAGCTAGCTCACCACCAAGATACATTTTCGGATCTTGTCACATCGCTCTCCTGGACCTCTGACAGTCAGCGCCTCGCCATTGGGTCCTATGATCACTCAATCGTCATCCTTCAAAAACAAGAATCCTCAGCTCCAAGCTTGTCTGGTTCATTTATTCCAATATCAACATTGTCAGGGCATTCACGAGCTGTGTTGGATCTCTGTTTTTCAAACGACAATCAGCATTTAATTTCCTGCGGATCGGATCGTTCGATCAAGGTTTGGAACCTGAGCGCTAATCTCCCGACTCGAAGCTTGTCCAATCACACTGATCGCATCCTGGCGCTTTCGCCCCGACCCACTCAGTATTTCAATGACACTCCACTTCCATTTACTTGCGCCAGCGCTTCGGATGATCAAACAGTCAGAATCTGGCAGCCTGTGATTGGCCGGATGGTTAGAATCGTGCGCAATCATGAAGCCAGTGTGCTCAATGTAGACTGGGATCCGACGGGGCGCTTTGTTTACTCCGCTGACACCGATGGAGTCATCCGAAAAATTGAAGGGAACAGCGATCAAATTCTCATGGAAGTCAAAACCGGTTTGGACTGGATTCATGCCTTAAAAATATCTCCACAAGGTGATTTGCTGGCAGCAGGAGATTGGAATGGAGATTTACAAATTTGGAAAACCTCTTCCGATTCCAATCAATTATCCCTGACGCATTCTCTGACGAAAGGTAAGGTGAATCAACATGAATGAAGAAATCTGCGAAACACCCAAAGGAACCCTGCTCCTGAGAACACTCGCCATGCCGGCAGATACCAATCCGAGCGGTGACATATTTGGTGGTTGGATCATGTCACAAATGGACATTGCCGGCGCCATTCTGGTGAAAGAAATCACCCTGGGAAGATGCGTGACGGTTGCGGTGGATGGCTTCAAGTTCTTGAAGCCGGTCAAAGTGGGTGACGTTGTCTGTTGCTACGGACAAGTCACCCGGGTTGGAACGACATCCGTAGCGATCCAACTTGAAGTCTGGGTCAAACCTGTGACTCGAGAGTCGGAATCCATCTGCCCACGCTTCAAAGTCACAGAAGCCCTCTTCACTTACGTTGCCGTAGATGACGACGGAGCCAAACGCCCCGTCCCTGAATCAGCAAGAAGCGGAATTGCTCAAATTTGAAATCTAAAAAGGAGAAAGGGGACAAGAATGTCCCCCACAGATCGGATGGGCGCCCCATGGGCTGAATCCCAACGGGATTCCGTAACACAGCCCAGGGTTGCACGCCGAGCGCTACCCTGGGTTAATGCATCCATTTATTCACAACTCTGTAGGAGTTGCGCCTTGTGAAAACGACATCCATTCCGCCAAGATTTACAGTCCAGCGGATGAGTGTGTCAAATCTATGACACCCAAATTCATGTCTGCTTCTCCCTTTCCCGCGGTTACTGGCCTTATGCGTCCGATTGGGTGGCCAGTGAGCAAAATGAGTGCGAACCACTATTCCAGAATCTTTGTTCCCGAGAGGATTATTTAGGTTTTGGAGATTTTGTTACTTCTTGAACCAAAGACAGCTCGAAACAAAATAGAGAAACTTTCGTGAATTTCGAGCATTTCGTGGTCAAAAAAAACATGAATTCCGTAGTCAAAAAGATTCCGCAAATTCCGCGAATTCCGTGGTTAAAAAAATGAATGGGTCACTCAAAGAATTTCGACTTCACGTTCTCAATTTCCGCCTCACTCAACCGTGGTCCAACTTTAATGAGCCACTGGTAACGCAAAGTTCGAGACTCGCCCTCAGCAATTTCAAAGTTCGGGAAAGCTCCAAATCGACCGTAATCGCGATAAGCTGAAAATCGAGTTCCCTCAGGATTCTCCGGATGATTCAGAATTACGACACTGTACATCCCTGACGGCAAAACGAATGTCTCACCCGCCCATGGCAAATCCAGGTCTTTCTTCGGGTTGATGCCATCTTCATGGAAGAAATACTGGGTGCGCTCATCAATGATTTCATTCGCAGGGCGAAACTGCGCTCCGGCATGTTCTGGATCTCCATTCATTACCAAATCTCCCTGGCTGGCATGCAGCACACTGTGCATTTCAATTAGGGCGTAAGCCGAAGCTGGAGGACGGTGAAAAATCATGGTCCGCTCTTCATCCAGAATCCGAATCCCATCATTAGTCTCCCAGGAAATATGAGAAGTAAAGCGAGCTTCATCTGGGTTAGAGCTTTGCTCGGTGAAACCGACATGTCTCTGAACCCCAACTTTCATGTGCCACAGGTCGTAACGTTTGCCTTTAAAACCGATTCTGTTGAATCCCAGGAAAATACCACGGTGATGAGTGAATCGTCCGCCCGGTCCTTTGGTTATCGGACCCAACCCATTCGGGTCCATGACATGAAGAAAAGGTTTGTAAGTGTTATGCCGTGTCTCTCCCGTGGAAGTATCCAGAGCGATTTGAAAAGCTGCTAGAGTTCGAGCGCCTTCCAGAACTTTTAACTCCTTTTCAGGAACCAATTCAAAACCATAGGACGGAGCCGGAGCAGTGGGAATATTTTTCAGAAATCCTTGGTCCACCAGGAACCGGTCCATTTCATAAAGCGTATTCTCATAAATGCCGGGAGTCGCATTCTTCTTGAATTCCGGGCTGTTGAAAAATCCATGTGGCTCGCCTTCGTACAAATACAAACGACTTTCGACCCCAACCTCGTGACTTTTGGCCTGAAACAGCTGCGCGGTTTCGACAGGAATCAAACTGTCGTTGGTTCCTAAAAAGACGATCGAAGGTGGAATACTGGAATCGATGTTATGAATCGGAGAAATCTCCAGGTACCGTTCTTTAACGCGATCATAACCGTAACCCTCCGGACCATTATCATAAACGGGGTTAAATAAAAGCAACGCATTGGGAGCAGAGGAAACATCCAGGTTTTCATCTGCATTATCCAAACCAGCCAAGGTTCCTGTGGCGGCGGCAACATGGCCACCAGCCGATCCACCCCCTGCGGCTATTCGATTGGGATCAATTCCCAGCTCTCCAGCATGTTCACGCAACCATCTGACGGCGGACTTTCCATCCTCTACACAATCGAAAGGAGTCGTTTTGTGTCGACTTCGAACCCGATAATCAGCAACCACACCCACCATCCCACGCGATGCCAGGTAGCGGCAATGTGGCGCAAACTGGCTGACATTTCCACCTACCCAGCCGCCGCCAAAAAAGAAAACAGCTGCGGGTCGGCTATCGGAAGAACAGTGCCCTTCCGGCGCAAAAATTTGCAGAGTCAGTTGAGCTTCGTCAGTCTTTTTGTAGGCTTTAACTTCACTGGCGCCAGGTAATAAATCCGGCAAAGGATCTGCTACAAGCGATGAGGATAAGCAAAGCGCTGCGCCAATAAGCAAAAAAGATATTGAATTTTTTAAGCATCGAACCGGGTAAATCATTTTGCAACCCTAGCGATCCTATGCATTTGGAGCAAGCCAACACAAAGCAAAAACCTGTCCTGAAACTTTTAAAAGGAATAAACCAAGCCTCTCATCTTCTGATTTAACGATCACCAGCATTAACCCGATGAAACAAAGTCCCGAATCCAAACCGATAAAATCACAAACAAAAGAAACCGTCCCTGCCACGCCCCGTCGCAGTCCTTTCAAATGGATCCTGCTGCTGGCTCTGGTCGTCATTGGCGCAGGACTATTCTGGAAATTCGGGGATCAGCTGTCGTTGGATCAATTGGCAAAACAAGAAACTGAGCTGCGGGATGCAAAAAACGCCAGCCCGATGCTGGTTTATCCAGTGGCGCTTTTCCTTTACATCATCGTTACAGGACTCTCTTTGCCGGGAGCTGGGGTCATGTCACTGGTTTATGCCTGGTATTTTGGATTCTGGCCTGGGTTGGTTTTGGTGAGCTTTGCTTCTACTGCAGGGGCCACCATCGCATTCCTGCTCAGTCGGTTTTTCTTTCAGGATGCTGTGCAGAATAAATTTGGAGAGCGGATCCAGAAGTTCAATCAGGCTTTTCAGGACGAAGGGCCATTTTATTTATTTTCATTGCGCCTGATTCCGGTTGTTCCATTTTTCATTATTAACCTGGTAATGGGACTGACACCGATTCGCGTCGGAACTTTCTGGTGGGTGAGTCAAGCGGGGATGCTTCCAGGAACTGCGGCTTATGTTTATGCCGGGTCTCAGTTTCCGTCGTTGCAAATCCTCTCTGAAAAAGGCGCTTCAGGAATCGTGACACCTGGACTTCTGATAGCTTTCGCAATTCTGGGATTGATGCCACTGACTCTCAAAAAGCTTGTTCTGATTTTCCAAAAACAGAAGAATCAAACTACCGAACCAACCTGACACTAAAAATATTTTAAAGCTCAACGATACCGTTCCTATAACTCCGCCCCGCAATTCGATGAACGAAATTTTTCAACCTCTGGACCGCCATAACGAACTGCTGAGATCGTCAGTATTTCCGGATAATTACAACCCACCCAAGCCACAGACTAAATACAACCTGGTTGTCATTGGGGCCGGAACAGCTGGTCTGGTTGCCTCGTCCATTGGAGCCGGGCTAGGAGGCAAAGTGGCTTTGATCGAACGCAGCGCCATGGGTGGAGACTGTCTGAATGTCGGATGTGTGCCGTCCAAAGCGATTATCAGTTGTGCGAGAGTTTACTCTTCCATCCAGCAGGCCGGGGATTATGGAATTACCGTTCCTGACGGCTCTGAGGTAGATTTCCCCAAAGTCATGGAACGGATGCGTCGGCTGAGGGCAGAGATCAGTCCGCATGATTCAGTGGATCGTTTCAGCAAACTGGGCATTGATGTTTATCTCGGCCAAGCCAGGTTTGTGGATTCTGAGACGGTTGAGGTCAATGGAACTCGTCTGAAGTTTGCCAAAGCCATCATCGCCACCGGCGCGCGGGCTGCCGCTCCTGAAATCAAGGGATTGAATCAAGTCAACTACCTGACTAACGAGACACTTTTCTCATTGACTAAACTCCCGAAGCGATTGGGGGTTGTTGGAGCCGGCCCCATAGGCGTTGAGATGGCCCAGAGCTTTGCGTTGTTCGGATCCGAGGTGACACTCATTACCACACAAAGAGGACTGCTACCCAAAGAGGATCGGGATGCTGCGGAAGTCGTTCAACAACGCATGATCAGGGATGGGGTCAGAATCTTCGGCGGAGCTAGAGAATTGGTCGTGAGCCCGGGAGCGTCCAATAGTGTGAAACTCTGCTATGAGGATCCTCAATACGGATATCAGATTGAAGTTGATCAACTATTGGTGGCTTCAGGACGCGCTCCAAATGTAGAAGAATTGGGACTGGAAACTGTCGGAGTGGAATACTCAGCAAGTGGCGTAAAGATTGATGATTTTTTCAGAACGACCCATCCAAAAATCTACGCTGCCGGGGATGTCTGTTCATCTTTTCAATTCACGCATGCAGCCGATTTCATGGCGAGATCTGTTGTTCGAAACGCGTTATTCAAAGGGCGCGCGCGGCACAGCGCACTCGTCATTCCATGGTCCACTTACACCGCCCCGGAACTGGCGCACGTAGGCCTGACACCTCAGGAAGCTGAAAAAAGAGGAATTGAAACTCAGACCTTCACGCAGCCCATGTCAGGAGTGGATAGAGCGATACTCGAAGGAGAAACCGAAGGGTTTGCAAAAGCTCATG
>JAUIHU010000266.1 GCA_030432175.1 Verrucomicrobiia bacterium
AGCTGGAGCTGTTGCTGTAAAATCCATCATTCACATTGATGGCGTCATGGAAACCTCCGGGTTGAAAATTTGAACTGGCAAAGGCCATGGTTCCATAAAAGCTGAGAGCCTCATTATCCGGAACCAAACCACCAGGGAAAGGATCATTAAATGCGCCATTATTGCCATCCCAGGAAATGGAAAACCCGGGTTCCGGAGTCAAAACGACCCTCGGGTGTTGAGCTAAAAGTTGAACTGGCGCAATTGTAGCCAGACAAAACATGCCGGTCACCAGCGGCCCTGGCTGCAACCAGTTTGACTTAGCGCTGGTGAGCGCAGACCGCTTGAGGAACTTGGAAAGCGATTTCATAAAGAATCAATCTTCTGAACGAACTTAACACGCCAAACTCAAATCCGATGCATGAGTCCAGCTTATGTACATTAGTTGTGGAATACTCACAAAATAGCCTCTTCATCGTGTCAAGCTCAATACCCCCGTTTGGGTGAACTCATTCCAGTCAAATCCCTTACAAGAATCCAATCATCCAAACACTCTTAAAGCGCCCGGCAAAACTTCCGCTTCAAAAGGAACTCCGGCCTTGAGTTCTCCATCAATGGTTAAAACGTCGTTAGATTCTTGATGAATGCAAAATTCACGGACTTTTCTGAATTCCACGATTTCCATTCCCAAATGAGATCCATCAAAAATGCGAGCAAATAGTTTTAACATCTGCCAACGGGTTGCCTTTCGAATCAGGATCACATCTAACACTCCATCCCCATGGTCAGCTCCCGGCGCAACTTGCATTCCTTTGCCGGTGAACTTCGTGTTGCAAACTAATACAAAATAAAAATCTTCTTCAATCCATTCACCATCCATTCTCAGGCGGATCCGACGCTTTCTGGCTTTCATGATAAAAATCAATGCAGCGACAGAATATCGCGTTGGACCCAGAATGCGCAGTTTCTCCGCCAGTTGATTAATATCCGTCACAGTCCCCCATCCAATGACGTTTACGCTATAGAAAGTTTGTCCTCGTTGCTGAATCCGAATCACGTCCAGCGGAGAAACATTTTGATTCAATATCTTGTGCGCGGCCGCAATCGGATCCAACACATTTAAATGCTGATGGAAGGCATTCCCCGTTCCCGCAGGAATGACTCCAACTGGAACGGAATCAGGCTCGGTCCGCTGCATTAGACCAGAGACAACTTCATGGATCGCCCCATCTCCTCCAATAACGATCAACCCGGAAGATGAATTTAAATCCAAATCTCTTGCCAATTCAGCTGCATGTCCTGAATATCGAGTCAGATGCATATCCCCTTCAAATCCCGCGCGCTGAAAGACTGATTGAACTGATTTGTAAATTAGCTCCCCTCGACGCCGACCGCTATTCGGGTTGACGATAAATGTGAACTTCCGGCCTGACATATATGTTGTTTCGAAGTAGAGGGGGTCAGTCAAAGAATTTTGACATTATTTTAGGCATGGCTAACTTTAGTCAAGATTCTTTGACTGACCCCTATTTTAATTTTTAAACCACGACCCGATTCTGTTTCTATTTTCAAATCCCCTTCAAGACTACTCGCTCGACTTTTCATATTATTCAATCCGTTGCCGGTTGTCTGGCCAATTTCGTTTTGGATCCCGATACCATTGTCTTCTATAGTGAGTTCAAACAGGTTATCCAATGCTCGCAATCGTATCCAGACCTGGTTCGCCTGGGAGTGTTTGACAACGTTGTTGAGAGCTTCTTTAACAATCAGCAAAAGGTTGTGCCGGCGTTCAGCGGACAAATTCCAGTCAGGCAAGTTGTCCGGGATATCGACTCGACATCGGATTTCGAAGCGTGAGAGAAAGTCAGTTGCGTACTTGGGAATGTAGGTTGCCAGGCTGTCCAGGGAGTCGTTTCCCGGGTTGAGAGTCCAGACAATAGAGTCCATGGATTGCACAATCTCATGCGAAGTGGCGCTCATTTGCTGAATCTCTTCATGCGCCGGATGATCAGGTTCCAGTTTTTTCTCTGCAAATTCGCAGAGCCAACTGATATGAGTCAGGCCAGAACCAAGATCATCATGAATATCTTTCGCAATGCGGCTGCGTTCCTGTTCCAAAGCTCTCTCTTTTTCCAGTCCTGTTGCGCGGTCTCGCAATTTCTTGAAAGACACCTTTCTGACAGCCCAAATCGAACCACCCAACACGGTGGAAATCCAGGTGATTTGGAACCAGAATGTTTGGTACCAATACGCGGGCACACTAAACGCAAAGGAAACCGGCTCGACGCTCCAGACCCCATCGTTGTTACTTCCAAGAACTTCAAATTCATAGCTCCCTGGCGGCAAAGATGAATAAACTACCTTGCGCTCATCACGAACAGACATCCATTCGGTGTTCAGTCCTCTCAATCGATATCTATACTGGTTGCGTTCCGGCGCAACAAGACTCAATGCGTCAAAATGAAATTCAATGCGCCTAGTTCCTGGCGGGATTTCCACACCGGGAGTGAATACTTGCGGTTGATCATTTTTTGTTTCGTTGGCTGGAACGTCGAGATTGATCACACGACTCATCCAGACCTGATCGTCCAACCATATAGAATCAATCCAGACCAGTGGCAGAACGGGATTGATTTCAATAGTGTCTGGTTGAATTCGGACAATCCCCTGCACGGTTGAGAACCAGAGTTCACCTGATTGTGTTTTGAGTCCTGCTGGATGAAATCCTCCGGTGCACTCCACAGCTTCCAATCCTTCGGCTCTCCCTAAAACCAGGGAATCTAATTGGTTCAATTTTCCCTTAAGAAACTGTTCCAGCTTTTGTCGCTCCAATCTGAAAATTCCACGATTGGACCCCAACCATAAATGTCCGCTTTCATCTTCCAGGATCTGAGAAATAAAGGAGTCTTCTAATCCATTATTTTGTGTTAATGAAACGAAGCTATCCTCATTGACCCTACAACTCAAACCATGCGCTGTTCCAATCCAGAGTAATCCAAGGGAGTCTTCGTACATACACCGCACTGCTCGGCTGCCCAATCCTTGTTGGCGATCATAAAACCGGAATACGCCGTCTTCGAATAGCGCCAAACCCTCCGCAGCTGTGCCGATCCAGATTCGCCCATTTTGATCTTCCAGAATGCTGGTGATGGATTGAGGGCTGGATCCATCTCGGCTTTCCACAGCGTTAAACTCTCCATTCACATACCTGCACAATCCTCCTTGAAATGTTCCAATCCACAATACACCTGTCTCATCGAACATCAGCGCCGTGATGTGATCATCGGTTAATCCATTGCGCGCCGCATGAAAATGTTCGATTTTGTTTTCGCTCAATCGCATCACGCCATTACCCCAGGTCCCAATCCAAAGACTCCCGTCCGGACCTTCAGTGACGCTCCAGATGCATTCATTGTCGAGGAGGTAACTTAATGGAAATGCAGTGAATTCTCCTGAATCCCAGACATTGAGCCCTCCGCAATTGGATCCCACCCATATTCGATGATCTTGAGTTTGTGTCATCGACATCACTACCGGATGGGAGAGTCCGGCTTCAAAGCCATAAGACCTGGCTTTTCGAGGTTTCAATCGCATTAGACCACCTCCGTTGGATCCCAACCAGATATTCCCCTCGCGATCTTCAATCAATGCGCGGATCGAGTTGCTGGCTAAACCATTCTCTGTGGTCAGTGTTAGAAAATCGCCATCCCTCCATCGCAAAACGCCTCCCGACGAGGAGCCGATCCAAACATCTCCGTTTTTTGACTCCAGAATTTCCCATACGGTATCAGTGATCAGTGTCTGGCTCAGGTCCAATGCCGTGATCTCTCCATCCTGTTCCAAACGCGCCACATAGGCGTTTGCGCCCCCGATCCAAGTAGAACCATTGCTTCCGGGCGCCATGGCAAAGAGTGATGAGAAAAGAGCGGGCTCACCAATGAAAGGTGGTGGGAGCGCCTGGTCGTTCTGAATGTATAATAGTGTTGTTCTTGGAGTAAGCGCATAAGCTGTGGAGTGATCCTGAGGCGCCACTTGCAGGTAGGGTTGTCGTGTAAATGAGTATTCACCGGAGTAGTCCAGCCAGGCTTTATTGCGGTAAAGATAGAGTCCGTTCATCGCTCCCATCCAGACACTTTGATCCGGGCCTACAGCAAGACTGAGCGTCGCCGGTTGGGTCTCCAAATCAGGAATCAGTTCAGCTTCAAATCGCCCTTCTTTTAAGGTGACTAAACCTCCTTCAGTCCCCACCCATAAAACTCCGGATTCCTGCTCTGCCAAAGCTGTAATGCGAGGGCTGGGCATTCCATCGGCATCATCGAACAATTCAAAATCCACTCCATCAAATCGAACCAAACCACTGAGTGTACCAATCCATAAGTACCCGTCCTTTGATTGGAGGATTGAAGTTACGTTGTTGTTGGGCAAGCCGTGTTCGGTTCTCCAGTTGTCGATGACGTATTCAGTATGTCCTTGCCTGGGTGGATCCTGCACGACTGTGCTGAACGGAGCAAAGCGATTGATGGCCAGTGTAGAAACCGGATTCAGCCCAAGAAACTGATTGTCAAATCCCATTGGTCGTCGATTTTCGGAAGAGGCTACCTCTTGCCATTCATTCTTCTCCAGCTCAACTTCTATTCGGTATTCGGTGATTAATCGATCGACAAAATTACCTTCTCGATCCCGACTCCAAACGATGCGCTTGATGCGAGTCGGTTCAGTTAATTCGATTTCTACCCAACTATTGTTGATATTATCTGCAATCCAGCTACTGCCATTGCCGTAATGACCATCATTGATTCCTGATAACTGGTGAATCTGGTAGCCGGGAAGCGATCCGGAAGCAGTGACCTGTGCGCCAGAACTGGCCAATGCGACGTTGATGGGTGGTTGCGTGTCGGTCCAGATTTCCAATTCATCAATGCACGGCTCACCGTGGTTGGTTTCCAGAATGGTCATCCGAACTTTTTTTGCCAATACTGGTGCGAGTTCCTCCACATTCCGACGCGGATGAACCGGTGGAAGAAGTTCCGATGTTTCCGGATGTGATAGTTCCTGCCCCGCGAGTGAGCCAACAAAAAAAACGGCCATCCATACTTCCTTTGACAGAAGATATGAAATGGCCTGCGAAGCTGGAAAACGTTGAACCATTAAGGCTGCAGGTGAACCAGGTTGTAACAAACTTTTGTGTTCAAGAGCCCTTTACCGGTTGGCGTTTTGAGTCCTTTGAAGTTCATTTCATAAACATAACCCGCTTTGAGATCGGCGCAGTCCAGAACGACTTCCATCGTTTTTCCATCCTGACTCAGTTGAATTGATTTTGGCGAAGCTACCTGTTGGTCTGTCTTGGGTGAGCCATAGCTTCGGTGGTATTTGAAGTAATAAGATTGAATGCTCACGGCGTCCGAGGCTAATGCGGTTTCCTCATCCACCGGCTCCGTGAATTCTATCTCATACCCGTCCTTTTTCAAACGGACATCCAACACATCCAAAGGAGTCTTACCGTTCCAGGTGACTTTCTGAAGTCCTTTGGATCCAGCCCACGACAGCGCGGTTTGTCCAATGTAAAGCGAGCCCGCTTCATCAAAAGCGATGCGGTTGATGCCTCGGCGCAATGGACCTCCATCCAGCAACGGGATAGCCGCTCCCTGAAGTTTCCCATCCACCACATCCTGAGTCAGACGAATCAATCGAGCCACATTCATTTCTCCCACGAGCATCTGACCTGCGAAAGGACCAAACTTACCGCCGGTAGTATCACAAAGTGGCTGGGTCGGAGAGTTGGCCAGCGTGCCTTGCGGGAAAAGGTAAGCCGCGCGTGTGCGCATGGCGTCCAATTCCTCGACTGGAATAGTCAGCGGATCACGAGTCCAACCTTCTTTCCAGACCAATGAAGCCGGGTGCCCGTAGAAATTGCCAGGCTCAACATGAAAGCATTTGCTAGTGCCTAACCAATCCCCCTGGTTATCGGTGACGTGCAGCCGTCCATCCAGATCGAAGCCCATTCCATTGGGTGAACGAAATCCGGGAGCAATCGGAGTCATTTCCCCTTCCGGTGAGACTTTCAAAACCCAGCCCCGATAGGGTGTTCGAGAATACATGCGTCCGGCGGTATTCTTCACCTTACCCCACGGTTCATTGTAGAATTTTTCCCTGGGCAATCCGATATCAATGAACTCCCCACGCACTTCCTTGCGAACACTGGCTCCGTTGGAGGCCAGGTTGAGGGAAATGTAGAAGTTGCCTTCGTTGTCACGGATCGGCCCAAATGCAAATTCGTGATAGTTGCCTGTCATCCCGAATCCGTCATAGAGCGTCGAGTAAAGATCGGCCGTTCCGTCCAGGTCGAGATCCAGAATCCGCGTCATTTCCGGGCGCTGCACTACCACCACTTCGGAATCACTCACAGCCACCAAACCCAAAGGCTCTTGCAACCCCTCCGCAAACATCCGCCAC
>JAUIHU010000267.1 GCA_030432175.1 Verrucomicrobiia bacterium
TGGCTGCTATCGACCTGGACAATCCGGCTCAACCGGGAACAGTGACGACTCCGGGTGGATTCGGTGATTTCGATGTGGTGGCCGGGGGCAAAGGCACCTGGGCGAATGATGATCAGTTCAACTTCGTTTACGGACAACGGGACGGTGATTTTGATGTCAGTCTGACCATCGCGGACTACTCAGCCACCAACGCGGGTGGAAGTCCAAAGGCCGCGTTGATGGTTCGGACCAGTCTCGATAAAGGCGCGGACAACGTTTCACTGAACTTTGTGCCGCCAGGCAACCGGATTGAGATCAACATGAACGAAGCCGGATCCGGCGATCTGGAATTCGGACAGACGGTTTCTGTGGATCCGACTCCTCCGATTCACCTGCGGATGACCCGCGAAGGGGATCTGATCACTTGCTTCTGGAGAAAAACAGAAGCTGAGGACTGGGCGAACATTGGATCCCGCTCCTTCCCGACCTGGCCAACCACAGTGTTCATTGGATCCAACACCAATGCGGACACCGACGCAGCCGGTTCGACACTGGCGGTCAGTTACCGCAACTTTGGGGACACGATGGAAATAGTATTCACACCGGACTCACCGTTCCTGGATATCATGTTGGACAGCGGTGAAATCGTTCTGCAATGGACACCGCAGGATGGAGCTGAGTTCACCATTGAAGCGACTGATTCGCTTCAAGTTCCATTCAACTGGCAACCCGTCTCCGCTCCGACTTCGGATGTGGACGGATTGAAGGAAGTGCGCTTCCCGGCGGATGGTTCCACACAATTGTATTACCGACTGAGAAGTTTGTAATTCAGTTCTGATTTAAGGAAGCGGGTCATGTGGTCATGTGGCTCGCTTCCTTTTTTTTTCGCTGACACACATTGCTGTGCGACTTTTTTAAACCACCCGCTGCGTTGGAGGCACGGGGTGCGATTAAAAAAAGGTTGGCATGAAAATTCTCAAAGGCTGAAGGCCTGACACATACCAGCCTGGGCTGCCAAGCCCAGGATTGGTTCACCCCCAAATCTCCAAGGGCTGAAAGTCCGACACATAAGGATTTTGTGTGGAGAAAAGATTCTGTACATGTGTCGGGCCTTCAGCCCTTTTGTTTGAGGAGAATTGTGCCCTGGATTAAACTATTAATTTAAAATAACATCCAACTGGAAAAAAAGTGAGGCTGAAGACAGCCTTTGAGGTGGACGGGGACAGGAATGTCCCCGCTCCTTTAGGGACGACTGCCCTTTGTCATTTGCTACTCTCCAATTTTTGAGAATTCTATAATTTCAATGTTTACTTTAATTCCCGGATTCAATCAAAAATCAATCCTGAGCGCCTGTATCTCGTTGATTTGTTTTTCAGCATTGTTGGGGCAGGATGTTCCACCAGTTTCAGAGCCATTGAAGCGGGATCCTTCTTCCGCAAACAATGAAATTTCAGTTGGATTCCAATTGTTAGAAGCTTCGGAAACGGGTGTTGATTTTCAAAATCGCCTTCCGACCAATCTGGCTGCCGTGAACCAGATTTTGCTGAACGGATCAGGTGTAGCGGTAGGCGATTTCGATAATGACGGGCTGGAGGATTTGTATTTCTGCCAACTGGTCGGCCCCAATGCGCTTTATAAAAATCTGGGAAACTTCCGCTTTAAAGATATGGCGAGTGAACTGGGTGTGGATTTGCCAAGACAGTTTTCCACCGGAGCGCTGTTTGAAGATTTTAACGGCGATGGTTGGCTGGATCTGGTGGTGAACGGTATTCAGGCCGGATCCAAACTTTTTCAGAACAATGGTCAGGGTGGTTTTATTCTGACAGAGGATTCCGGTTTGGAGAAATCAACAGCCGCTCACTCATTGGCTACAGCGGATTTCGACAGGGACGGCGATCTCGATTTATACGTCACCCACTATCGCAACGACACAGTTCGTGATCGGCCGATTCGGGTGCCACTGCGGAATGAAAATGGTAAAATCATCATCCCGGAACCTTACGACGAACGATTTGATCTGTTGATTGATGGTCCAGGCCAGGGATCTTTAATTGAACTCGGCACCGCAGACCACCTTTATGAGAATATAGGATCCGGAAGATTTCGCCCGGTATCCTGGACTCAAGGAAAGTTCAAGGATGTCAACGGCGCTGCCTTGAAAGAAGAACCATTGGACTGGGGACTGGCCGTGGCTTTTCGGGATATCAATCAGGATGGCTGGCCGGACCTCTATGTCTGCAACGACTTCACCTCCCCTGACCGGATCTGGATCAACCAGCAGGACGGCTCCTTCCAGGCGCTGGATCCCGCAGCGCTGAGAAAAACCAGCTGGGCATCCATGACGGTTGATTTCTCGGACATCAATCACGATGGGCTGGATGACTTTTTCGTCGCAGACATGCTGAGTCCGGACCCCATTCGTCGCCTCACCCAGACAGGGAACATGAGCCGACCCGTCACCGAATACGATCGTAACCTCAACCGTCCCCAGATCATGCGCAACACCCTGCAATGGAATCTCGGTAACGGGACTTACGCTGAAGTAGCGCCCTGGGCAGGAGTGGCCGCCAGTGAATGGACGTGGAGTGGTATTTTTTGTGATGTGGATCTCGACGGACATGAAGATCTCCTGATCGCGAACGGACATGGTTTCGACATTCTGGATGCCGACGCGGTGCGGGCTGTGGGAGAAGCGAATGAATCAAACAACAATCGAAGAAGAAGAACCCCAATGGAACTTTACCCGGACTTAAAAGTTGCCAACTTGATTTTTAAAAATCGTGGCAATGGCCAATTTGAATCCATTGGCAATGATTGGGGCTGGACTCACCCTTCAGTCACACATGGAATGGCGCTGGTCGATCTCGACCAGGATGGGGACATGGACATTGTTGGAAACAATCTCAATCAAACCGCTTTCGTTTATAAAAACATCGCGTCCCAAGCGCGTATCAAAATCCAATTGAAAGGAACGCCTGGCAATCCACGCGCCATTGGATCCCGATTAATTTTTAAAACACCTGAAGGGATCCAGTCCGATGAGATCCAATCAGGCGGCGCCTACCTGTCCGGCTCCACAACGGATAAAACATTCGCCATTCCAGGGAGTGATTCAGGCTCCCTAAACCATGAGCTAACCATTCATTGGCCCGACGGCTCTATTTCTCAATACAAAGGCATCCAACCCAATACAAAAGTAACGATCACAAAACCCACTGCCAGCTCAGTCACAAAGCAAGGAACCCAGCCACGCATTTCCGAAGTCGCAGCCGATCCCGATTTCAACTGGAGTTACCAACTACAACCCAATCCGAAATTCAGCTCCGGCGAGCCCTGGTCCACCCGTCCCAACAACATTCCTGCAGCGCCTTTTGATGGACTCAAAAACAGTCCACTCGCTACCGGTAGCCTGGTCTGGATCTGTGACTGGAATCAGGACAACTGGCCCGACATCGGCAGCTTCCATTCTGATCCACTCCATCCGGGATTCGTGATCTGGGTCAACCAACAAGGAAAAGGATTTACCCCCACCACCATTCCCGTTCCTGCAATGGATTCCGACTGGAACCAAATCTCGCTGGTTCTTTTGAACAAAACCCCGAACGGCCGCAACGGATTAATCGCCCTGCAAAGCGCTTCCAATCCCATTCAGACTCTATGGGTATCGCAACAATTTGGATCCGGCAGCGCAAATGAAAACACTCAAAGAATGTCATTTAAATCGAATGGAAAACCTGGTCCATTCGCCGAATTAATTCTTCAAAACAGAAACGCCTTTAAAATCATCACCACCCAGGATTCTCATAGCATTCAACCCGACCAGTTCTACATCTATTTCCCGGAAGATTCAGCCCACACTGCTGGAATCTTCCCCCTCAACCTAGACACACCGATCCATGCCTCAACCTCCATTAAAATTGCAGCCCAGCCCGGCGGCTCTCCATTTCATCTCATCATCGCATCGCCGTGGAGCCCTGTCCGCATATATGAATACAACATAAACAGCAGAACCAACCCATCAGAACCCTACACAGCAAAACATCTCAAAGACCTGGATACCGCTTCTGGTTGGTGGAATGGCATAACTCTGCTTCCACCCACAGCGTCATCCAACTCCACATCATTCATAGCCTGGAACTGGGGAACCAACCTCGACTGGAACGTGTACGATCCAAAGACAATTGTCCGCCTGGAAGGACAACTCCCTGGTTCCTCCAGAGAACTTGCTTTAACCGGATACCAGTCCGCGGAGAGTCAGGAAAAGACCTGGCTTTGGAACACATGGAATGAAATCCAGATGCAATGGCCGAGATTTGAGGCAGCCTATCCAACTGTAAGAGAATACTCCGAAAGCACACTGGAAATAGTCGGCGCTAAATTAAAAGCTCAAGGCATTCAATGGACCCGACTTTTGAAATCCAAGTCAGGAGGGCACCAGGTTGTTTCCATCCAACGACAAGCAAACCCCTATTCGCTTCCAGCTTCCCTTAATTGGAGTCCTGTCTTTTCATCTGCAACCTGGACAACCAGCAATCAAGAAATAAACCAGCATCAGGATTTGCATTTCTTAACCACTGGCCATCAATTAAACTGGATGGACCCACCTCGTCAGGATTCACTACCCGTCATCACCGGCATTTACTTCGATAAAAACGAATGGAAAGTTATCCATTTTCAAAATGACCTGCCAAACTCAACCGAACCACCGACAGCCATCCTCCCTGCCGACTTCAACAAAGACGGAAAACCCGACCTGGTGATAGTGAGGTCCAATGGCGACATTCAATGGCTGCTTGCCCGCTGAACCACGGAATTATTTAACCACGAAATACACGAAATACACGAAAGCATGAAATAAAGGACAAAAAAACTTCTGTGCCTTCCATGGTCAAAAAAAAACTTTCGTGCCTTTCGTGCCTTTCGTGGTTAAAAAAACTTCCACGCTTTCCGCACCTTCCGTGGTTAAAAATGAGGAAACTGGCCACATTCCTGCTTTATTTATTGGAGACTGAAATTGATTTTCTTATGCTATCAGGCATTAAATCAATTCTGTAGAGACAGACAAAAGCAAATGAAATACGTTGGCGTTATATCGGACACACACGGATTACTCAGACCAGCCGTACTGGATGCGTTGCGCTCCAGTGACTTGATCATTCATGCCGGAGACGTGGGAGACCCTGCTATTTTGGATGAAATTAGAAACATCGCCCCAGTTTACGCAGTTCGAGGAAATGTTGATTATGGTCCCTGGGCAGAAGCGCTCCCCGAAAAAGAATGGGTAGAAGTCGAAGGACGCCTGATTCATATCATTCACGATCTGGAAGAACTGGACTTGGACCCCAACTCCTCACAAGTTGACCTGATCATCAGCGGCCACTCCCACAAGCCCCACTGGTATGAAAAAAACGGGATCTGGTACCTCAACCCAGGCAGCATTGGACCTCGCCGCTTTGATCTACCCATCAGCCTCGCCATGGTTGAAGTCTCACAAAATCAGATCCAGCCAAACTTCATCGACCTGGAAAAGATCTGATTTCTCCCAGAGGGGGTCAGTCAAAGAATTTTGACATTTAAGATGGCGCATTCATTTCAGATAACCCTCATGCTTATTCATTCTCATCCAATCTGACTTTAATTAACTCAGGGGTTCCGTTCCACCGGCTAATCCACCAGCTGCTTCCGAAATCCAGCGTGTTATTGTAATCATGATTGCAGACAATCGTATTCGTTCCAGCAGGAATATACCCTTTCCATTGCCTGCCTATTTCAACAATAACATCCACTTCAGATTCTACGCGGATCGTCCAGGCTTCCCCTTTCCATAGATAATCAGGCATGACTGAAGCGGCAACCTTTGCAGGCAAGTTATCCTCAAGCTCGACGGGTATAGGTCGTTGCGCATTGACTCTAAGGCCGAGTTCTAAAAAGGTTAAAAATATAAAGACAACCAAAGCGCCAACAATCGATAACACAACTTTGAAAATCCTTTTCATTCCAGCATTCAATTCACATCCATCGGTCCACAGTTTTCCGTTCGCTTTCCTCTGGAAATCTTAGAACACGCTCACCGGGCTGAAGCTCATCTTCTGGAACCTCAACCGGGCTCATGTTGGTTTTGTAAAATAATGGAAAACAAAGCAACAGGGTCATTATGATCTGCATAGGCACTACATAACCGATCATTCCAATTCCAAATCTGTAATCGAAAGTCTGGGAAAAGTTTTCAGGCCAAATATTTGAAAACATATTAACCCAGCCTGACAATTGACTGCCTTTTGAAAAGTAAGGCGATTGCCATGTGCGCAATATTGTCTGTAGATCTACCTGCCAATGAATTGCAAGGAATTCATTGAAGTTATATATCAACAAAATAATCAGAGAATAAGAAACACTAACCGGAAC
>JAUIHU010000268.1 GCA_030432175.1 Verrucomicrobiia bacterium
CCTATCAAGGCTAAAGCGCTGAGAAAGATTCTAAAAATTGAATGCATCGAAATCTCAGCCACGCCTGAAGGAAGAGTTTGCCGCTGTGTGGAATGTGTCATCCGGTTTCCGTTTTTCCTGAAATGAATGACACTCTACGCAAACAACTCCGGAATCGGATTCCCCCCATTCACCAATCTCACCGGACGGCCAGTCGGTGTGTACAGCGTCTGGTGCGGATCCACCCCCATCTTGGAGTAAAGCGAGCAGGCAAAATCTTCGGGTGAATAAACTTTCTCAGATGCGTAGTAGCCTTTCGGATCGGTTGCTCCTACAACCTGCCCTCGTGGAATCCCGGCGCCGGCAGTCAATATTGACATCGCATGCGGCCAGTGGTCACGTCCACCGCGGTCGTTGATTTTTGGCGTCCGCCCAAATTCTCCTAATACCAATACAAGTGTATCATCTAACATCCCTCGCTCATCCAGGTCCTCAATCAAGGCAGCCACTCCCTGATCCAGTGGCGGCATGTGCCGTTCCAGTCCTTTGAAAATATCACGATGGTGATCCCATCCACCATAATAACAGGTCACAAAGGAAACCCCGACTTCCACGAGTCGTCGACAGAGCAACAGTCGTTGTCCCAGGGTGGTGCGCCCGTATTTCTCGCGCACTTTTTCGTCTTCGTTATCAATCTCAAAAGCTGCCTGAGCTTCTTTGGAGGCGATCAGATCCACGGCTTGCTCGTAATAACCGTCAAAGGCCACGGTCGGATCCGCCGCCATGACGTCGTTCATCCGCTTCAACCGATCGAGCGCGGATCTGATTTCCAGACGGTTCTTTGCGCGTCCTTCACTGATAGATCTCGGCAGAGCCACATCGCGCACTCGGAACCCTTCCCGATTTGGATTTCCCCCAATGACAAATGGCGCATGTTCAGCGCCAAGAAAATTCGGACCTCCCGAGCGGCTCATGCGGTCCACAGACATATAGGCCGGGAGTCCATCCCGAATCCCGCGCTCTGCCGAAATGACCGACCCGAAGGACGGGTGAAAGGTCACGAACGCGCCGCAGTTCACAGGAACCGGTGTTGGCGCGCCGGTCATCATGTAGTGGTTGCCGCCACCGTGGTTTGGATCTTTATGGCAAACGGATCTCAGCACCGTGATTTTGTCTGCAACTCGGGCCATGTTGGGAATGGCTTCGGAGAAATGCACACCCGGAACAGATGTGGCAATCGGGTTCAGTTCGCCGCGAATATTGTCAGGCGCATCCGGTTTGGGATCAAAAGTTTCGTAGTGCGTCGGTCCCCCATCCAGCCAGACGAGGATGCAGTTCACATCTTCCGGACGTTGCGATTTTTTCTTCTCCGCAGCCTCAGCACGCAGTCGCAGAATATCAGCCATCCCCAGTCCCATCAGGCCGCTGAGTCCGATCTGGATGAAATCTCTTCGTCGCACGCCATTGCAGTTCACATGCACGGATGCTGGTTGGTTTTGATTTCTCATAAAATACTATTCCTGTTAATTGGCAAGGGGTGGCGATTAATGATTGAACACAAACTCCGCCGAGTTAAGCAATGCCCAAAGCAAATCCTCAGCTGCTTCTTTCTCCAGAATGTCTGGATCATTGAACAGCCCCAACACAATCTCTTTTTCCTCCGGATCAGGAAATCTGGAGTAAACTGAAAGATACAATTCATCAACCAATCTTGGCGGGTCAAACGTCTGCAACAACTTGGAAACTCTGCCATCGAAATTACTTATCTTCCGCTGCAACTCCTCCGAATGCATGAGATGCAGCGCCTGCGTCAGACTCGGTTTCTCCACGCGATCACACGGACAATCCGCGCTGGAGTTCGGTCGTCCGAATGCGTCCATGAAATCAGAGGGAATCTTGTGGTTCCAGGTTTGAATGGCGCGAGCGGTACGAGACAACCCCAGATAGCGGTCGCGCGATCCGGTCACGTCATTCACGGCATCTAACAACGCCTCGGCAGAGATGCGTTTCCGGTAGTAACGGGAAAAGTTCTGTGTGTCGGAGACGTTGGAGGTGTTGGGATTGGAGCTTAGTTGAAAGAGACGCGAGTTCATGATAGTACCAATCAGATACTTCAAATCATAGTCGTGCTCGATAAAGTCCTTCGCCACCGCGTCCAGTAATGGTTCATTGATCACCGGATTGGAAACGCGGAAGTCGTCGACCGGATTCACAAATCCCTGCCCGAACAGTTCCGCCCAAACCCGGTTCACGATAGCGCGAGCAAAGAAGGGATTGTCTGGACTGGTCATCCATTCCGCCAAGGCTTTGCGCGGATCTTCGTTTTTGGGAATTTGAATTCGCTGACTGGAGCCCAAAGGACGCGGCTGCATTATTTCTTCAGTCACCGGATGCTGCACTTTTCCACCTGGCTGGTGATAAAACATTTCCGCAGAACCGGAGATCGGGGGAGAGATCCCCGTACCTTTGCGTTTGAGATCAGCAAAGTAAGCGGCAAAATCATAAAAATCTTCCTGGCTCCATTTCTCGTTCGGATGGTGGTGGCATTTGGCGCATTCCAGTCTCACACCCAGGAAAATCTGACTGATCAACGTCGTCAGTTCTTCCGGCTCGCGTCGATCCCGATACATCACGACCGGCCCATTGCGATGTGTACTTCCCTGAGCAGTCATGATTTCCTGAACCATCTCATCATAAGGACGATTCTGGCGGAATTGCTGACGCAGCCATTGGTCCAGGATGTAAACGCTCTTTCCGCCAACACGAAAAGGATTGGGTCGGATCCAGTCCCCCCATTTCACAGCCCAGAACTCGGCGTACTCAGGGCGTTCCAGGATTTTACGAATCCACCTGGACCGCTTTTCCGGGTCCGGATCTTCAATGAATGCGCGCGCTTCCTCCGGAGTGGGAATCGTTCCAATCGTAACCAGAAATGCGCGTCGCAGAAATTCGCCGTCCGAACTCAGATTCGAAGGTTCGATCCGCAGTCTTTCAAACTGAGCTTTTGCCAGTGGATCAATGAAATTATTGGCGGGAAAATCGACTTCAAAAACCTCACCCGCCTCCGCAGTCTGCGTTGGAACGAGGATTTGTGTCACTCCAACTTCTCCCATGAACCTCGCCAGCGCCACACCTTCTCCAGACTTGCGTCCCACATGCGCCACGCCAGCCTGTTCTTCCTCAAAATAAACGAACTCCTTGTCGGAAGTCACAAACTCCGCCCAGCGCGTCACGTCCCGCTGCGATCCGTCCGAATACTGTGCGGTGACCTGCATTTCAAACTCGGTTTCTTTCTGTGTGGTCCATGTCGGTGGATCTACCTGAATGGATTCCAATTCCGGTTCGCCTTCCTTTTTGTAAGGCATGCCCTGAGCGATCCAGTCTCTCAAAATCCGGTAAGGTTCGGAGTCTTTTTCAAAACGTTTCCCGCCTTCATGCGCCACCGTTTGAGTGGGCTTTAGCAGCAGAAGACTTGCTTCCGGATAAGCTGGAAAAACGCGACGTCCGCTGGAGTCCTGAGTGATTTCCCGATAATCGCTCTTCGGATCAAACGAGAAGACCGACAACTGAAAACCGGCTTGTCCTTTCGGTTTGGAATGACATCCACCGCCGTTACAACCGTACTTACCCAGGATAGGCAGGACATCGTATGTGAAACTGAGTTCGCGTGACTCGTCCGGGCTGGTGGAGATTTGCGCAGCGCTGCCAGCCTCAGTTTCCTTCGTTCCCTCAGCTTTCAGATTCAACGCCATGGAACCACTCAGCGCCATTCCCAGCGCCAGGCAAGTCCATGTCCTGGTCTTTAAATTGAAATCACTCATCATCAGAACTTCATTCCGTTTCGGGAGCCGTTTCCGGATCCATTTCATTCTTCAAGCGTCCCCGCGTGTCCCATTCATAAATCTTCGAATTCAACCCAGCTCCAAACCAACGCTTCCCATCGGGTGTCGGAGCCAGCGCGCGCAGTCCTTCTCCATAACGGCCAAGTTTGCGAGTGGGTCGGTCGCGGTTCGGACGACAAATGCGTGGCGCGCCATCTTCACAAATCGCAAAAATCTCTTTCCCGTCATCCAGCCATCCAACTCCGGTGACTCCACTGGAGATACGCTGGATCGATTGAGTCGGCGCCGCAACCTCAACATCCCAGACTTTGATTTCCTGATCGCCAGATCCGGTGATCAATGATTTCCCGTCCGGATGAAATGCAATGGACCAAACCTGTCCCGAGTGAGCTTCCATCAAACGTGACTTCGGCGCGTTTTCGGTTTTCGAATCGTCGGTTTCTTCGGACAAATCCAGTTCCCAGATTTTCGCCAGGCGATCCGCAGAAGCCGTTGCCAGCAGTCGGCCGTCGGGGCTGAGGTCCATGTCAAGAATCACATCTTCATGAGCCTGCCAGGATCGGGTTTGTGTCGCTTCATCGACCAAAGACCACTCCCGGATCCAGGACGGTTGTGTCGGGAACCCTTCAGCGATCCAGAGTCTCTGCTCTGACGATTCTCCTTCTCCAACACTATCGGAGGAAGAAAGATTCCCCCAAACCAAGGCCGACACCATCGCTTGAGTCGGGATGGACAGGGCGAGTTTCAGATTTGGTAATGATTTAGCAGATTCCTGAGATGAACTCTCAGCGCTCTCTGGATTTCCCTCAGAACCTTTTGGCATTTCAGGCAAATCCCAGACAAACAACTCCCGAAAGGCTCCGGACACCAGTTGGTTTCCATCCGGGCTCCAGGCAAGAGCCCGAACGACATCCCGATGTTGATCGCCAACACGAGAACGCAAAATCGGTTTATCACCCGTCAAATTCCACAACTGAATCTCTGTTCCGTGACCGACTGCCAGAAAGTTTCCATCGGGCCGCATTGCAGCAGCAAACACCGGACGATACTTCGCCGGAGCGGGATTTAATAATTCAGAGGCGGTTTCTTTTTCAAAAATCGGCAACGGAATATCAACGACGACACCTGCAGGAACTTCCGGTTCCGGCCACGGCAAGTCTGCAGCCAGCCAGAGTCGAAACAACTCCACTTCCTCGTCGGTCAACTGACCTTCCGGTGGCATGTGCGGATCCGCCTCCGCTTCAAAGGAAACCAGAACCGGACTCTGACAGAGATTGTCTTTCAGGAAAATCGGCTCTCCGCGACGCCCTTCCAACCAAAGTTCGCGTGTGGAGAGATCGAGCCGGCCTTTGCGTTTCTTTGGATTATGACATTGCAGACATTCGCGGTCCAATATCCCTAATACCTGACGTCCCAGTTCCAGTTCTGGATCTGTCCATTCTAACGCATCCGGTTTCCCCTCGGTCTCAGAAACTTCAGTTGGTTTGTTTTCAGGCGCTTCTGCTTTTTCTTCAGTGTTTTGCCCAAAAGACATTGAATTAAAAAACATCCAGGCGCCCAGAACAACGGCCACGCCGACCCACTTGAATGGAGTTCGTCGGCTGAACGTTCTCGCTGATTCCTGGATTAAAGACGCCGTCATCATCTATTGAAAACTATCCGATGAATCTGAGAATTCCAGTACGGGACCGGAAATCTCAGGCTAATTTTCGATTCGGTAAAGGAAACTCTTACCGCGCAAGTACCACTCACCTCCAGCGACTGCCGGGGAGGCCATCATGCCGTCCTCCAACTGATTTTTGCTGACTACCTGAAATTCCCGACCCGGTTTCAAAACGGTGGATTCGCCATTCTCTCCAAAGAAAAAGAGATGCCCGTCAGCATAAACCGGCGATCCGGTATGCGGATCGCCCAGTCGCTCGGACCACAGAATCTCACCGGATTTCATCTCTAAACATGTCGCCACACCACCGTCATTCACCATATACAAGAGTCCATCCACGATTACCGGAGAGGATCGCTTCGGAGCGCCACGGGATTGGGTCCAGAGATAATGAGACTTCGTCAAATCTCCTTTGGCGTCGGCGGTGAGCTGGTAGGCTTCAAGATCTGGTTTTCCATAGCCGGTATTGAACACAGCGATCAGGTCATCGGAAACGCCCACCATAGAAGCATTGGAAAACCCACCGTAGGTTAATCCCCAAAGTTCGTCACCGGTCCATGGATCATAAGCAAAAGCGGCGCGTGATCCGGGAGAGATCATCTGCATTTTTCCATGATTATAAATCAGCGTGGGTGTGGTATAGGCTTTCCGATAATCTCCGTCCGCCTTGGGATTCCCTTCCGCATCCAGGTCTTTGAAATCGGTACTGCGATCGGTTTTCCAGACGGTTTCTCCTGTCGCCTGATCCAACGCAACAAGGTATTGGTAATCGACCCCATCCATGGTCAGAACAATCAGGTCACCAACCAGAAACGGGGAGGATCCAGGACCTCGGAAATGGTTGCAGGGCAAATCCTGACGTGTCCAAAGTGTCTGGAAGGTTTGGGT
>JAUIHU010000269.1 GCA_030432175.1 Verrucomicrobiia bacterium
GTGCTCAACAAAGGCGTGAAGGGTCTCTCCGATGAAGGTCATTCTGTCAAAGGCTATACCGATGTCCGCAAATTGATGGAAGATAAAGACATTGACGTGATCGCCACTGCGACACCCAACCACTGGCACGCATTGATCAGTATCTGGGCTTGCCAGGCGGGTAAAGATGTTTACGTCGAGAAACCTGTTTCCCACAATGTCCTCGAAGGTCGTCGCATGGTGCAGGCGGCTCGTAAGTATGGTCGAATCGTTCAGACCGGAACACAAAGTCGTTCCAATCCCGGACTCCGCGAAGCGATTCAGTACCTGCACGATGGAGAGTTGGGTAAAATCAAAGTCGCTCGCGGACTTTGCTACAAACCAAGAAAAAGCATCGGGCGTATTTCCGGATCGTTCAATCCAGCGCCGAGAAACGTGGATTACGATCTTTGGACCGGTCCCGCTCCATTGAAGCCACTTCAACGCGAGCGATTGCATTACGATTGGCACTGGGTGCATGACACCGGAAACGGTGATCTGGGCAACCAGGGCATTCACCAGATGGACATTGCGCGCTGGGCTTTGCAAATCAACGAACTCTCCCCACGTGTTGTCAGTATCGGTGGACGGGTGGGATACATCGATGACGGGAACACACCCAATACCCAAACCATTTTCCATCTTTACGATGAAGCTCCATTGATTTTTGAAGTGCGTGGATTGCCAAAAGACAAAGCTTCCTGGAGTAACTGGGGAGGTGGAACCATGGATAACTACCGAGGAGCTAAAATCGGTGTGGTCGTGGATTGTGAAAACGGCTCCATGGTGATTCCTTCGTACAACTCCGCTATCGTTTACGATAATGACGGCAAAGAAGTGAAGCGTTTCAGCGGTGGCGCTGATCACTTTGAAAACTTTATTACAGCGGTTCGCAGTCGTCGTTCCTGCGATTTGAATGCCGATATTCTGGAAGGTCACCTTTCCAGCGCGTTATGTCACACCGGCAATATTTCTCACCACACCGGGATCTCTGGATCGCTTGATGAGATTCAGGAAATCGCCGATCAGCATGACTTGGTCGCTGAAGCCTTCGACCGCATGCGTTCGCACCTCGAAGCTAATGAAGTGGACCTCTCAAAGACCCCGCTAACCATGGGGCAATTCCTGGAGATGGATCCACAAACCGAACGTTTCACCAACAGCATCGAAGCAAATCGTTTGCTAACCCGCGAGTATCGCGAGCCATTCGTAGTGCCGGACAGAGTTTAACGGAGCGAAGAACAAAATACCCATCAAACTAGCCAGAAAGCCCTGCGACTGACATGAAGGTCGGCAGGGCTTTTTCTACCTCCCACGTTCCTAATTCTTAATTCTTAATCCCTCACCCTTCTTTACGGAACAAGGCATTGTAAGTGCCAAAGGGTTCATTTGGCTGAATGGAGTCGGTGTACATCGTAACCATCCGATACCCGAGCGGTCCAAGAAAATCAGTTAACTCAACAAGGTCCGTATGACCCGTCAATGGTGGGTCGACCTTTAGAGCGCGAGATCCGATAGTATGGAACTCCAGGTAAATCGCGCGGATTTTTTGAGATTGCAGCAAAGACTGTGCTCCTTGCAGAGCCTGCATCTCATGCCCTTCGACATCCATTTTCAGGAGATCAATGTGATCTATTTGTTGCGTGTCACAAAAATGATCCAGTGACTCCACTGGACGCGTAATGATTTCCGAGTCCCCACCGCGCAACGAATCCGAGAGATCCTGTTCCAGAGTGCATTTTTCAGAATCAGCGAATACGCGTAACTTCATTTCTCCAGGCTCGGAAGAGATACCTAATTCGAAAGCTTTAGCCCGGCCATTGGAACGAGAGGCGGTTTTATTCAGCTCATTAAAAGAAGCCGGCAAAGGCTCAAAACTGTAAATGTTTGCAACTGGGAATTCCATCAGGAACCGAGTCAAAGTCTGGCCACGATTGGCTCCCACATCAAAAACAGTTTTAAACTGAGCCGGATCTCCCACCGCTTTTGGTAGATCATCAATCAACTCAACCCCCCAGCGTACCGTCCGGTGAATCATCCGGTACCCGAAAGCTTCAGTGATTTTTTTCAATAAAGGAACGAAAGGCATGACGACTAAGCCGGAAAATAGCGCCTTCAGTTCGAATGTTGCAAATAAAGTTTTACATTGGAATGACAGACAATGCGCATATTTCGTTTCTGGGAATGGTTCCTGTGCTAAGTTTTTAAGGGATAAGCCTGACGTGGCTGATAATTCTAATCTCCTCGCTGAACATGCAAAGATTCAAACATTTATTTCATTGGGTAGCTGCAGCCGGAATGCTTGTGTCAGTTTCCTCATCAACTGCTGATAACTTAAACATAATTCAGTTTGTGCAGGATTCCATCGGATTGGTTTTGGAAGAGGATACTGAGTTGGAAATTAACCAGCCAGACGACTCTACTCTGGAAGTTTCTGGTTCCACTTCATTTATGATTGAAAATCAATCCATCAGCATCCATTTGGGAACATCCGGTCAACCCGGACTCCGGTTGAAGCAGAACAATACCGGATCTTGGGAGGTCACCGAACTGAGTCTGTCCATTCAGGAAGATCTGGAGTTCTCCGGACTCACCATGAAAACGCCCGGTGACGGACTTGTGGCGGTTTATGATCGGGACAGCGCTTTACTTAATGTGTATGGAGACCTCGAAGTCGCATTTGACGGGCAGACCGTTGAAGTTGCTTTGGGAGATGAGACAACTCCCGGTTTGCAGCTGACCATTCATGACGATGGAAGCTTAAAAGTGGACCGCCTGGAGTTGGACGTGAAGGAAGATCTCACCCTTTTCGGATTAGAACTAAAAACCGACCCGGACGTCGGGTTTGATTTTTTATATGATCCAGCCGACCAGCGCTACGAAGCCTACGGTGGTCTGACCCTGACCATTGAAGGACAAACCCTAAGCGCGGAACTGGGTGATGAAGAAAATCCCGGACTGATCGTGCATGACGGCGCTGTCACGGATTTGAACCTGCAAACCTCCGAAGACCTGCACATCGCCGGATTTCGATTTGAAATACCCTCCAGCAATCCATTGGATTTCCAGCTGCACAAAGAAGCCGACGGAGAACATATTCTGGTTTCCGGCGATGTCAACCTCAGCGACTTGTGGTCCGTTGATCTGGCGCTCGGCAGTGAACAACATCCGGGACTGAAGATCGTTGACGGTCGGTGGGATCTCGAAAGTTTGTCCATTGATATCCAGAAAATCGATCTGGGGTTCATGACCATGAAAGAAGTCAAAGTGCGATACACTCGCGGTGAAAATGGACTGGACCTCGAAGTGGACCTGGACGTGGCGATTCCTGAAATCGGCGAATTTACAGCGGACGTCACTATCATTAATGGTGAACTGCACAGTGTAGATCTGGACTACGATGCTACAGGAACCAGTGAGGGACTGGAAATTGCGGAGACAGGCGTATCGATCGCTCACCTGGGAGCCGCTGTCACCAACATTGACCAGCCCGCCTCCCTGGGAGTGGACGGATCTGTTGGCATCGAATTTGGCGGTCAACTGGAAATAGCTGGTGAAACAGTCACACTGATCCGAGTGAATGGGGACGTATCCGTGGACCCCAATCACTTTTACATGAAAGACCTCTTTCTACTCGGAGCTTATCAGCCGGACAATCCACCTCATTCTCCCTGGCAAGCAGTATTGTTTAATGGCGACGTGATTGTGGACCTGAACTGGAGTGAAGACCGATACTTTATTGAAGGAACGATAAAAATCCCGGAAGATTATGGTCTTTATCTTGATGCGCAACTGCTGATCACCCAACGACTGCTGGACGCGCTCGTGATTGCTGGAGTCAGGATTCCTACCTCCATTCCGGTCATCGGGGGCTGGTGGCTGGACCAGATTGGTGTCGGTCTGCGAATCGATCACAAAATCCCCGTAAATGATTATGCCGCAGCCTGGACACAGGTGCTCTTCTGGACATTGGGAGTTGAATACAAATGGAACACCGGGGCCTTTATATTTCTGGATGGCGCCGGGGTAGGCAATATCGTTTCTCAGATTATTCAGGATGAAAGTGGTAGTTCCGGGCTCGGTTCCAGGTCGGCTTCTATGGTGAGCATCTCCAAAAAGTTTCAGATTCCGGAAGGAGCTACCAGCATATCCGCTAAACTGGATTGGGGGCAGACTTTGGAAAACGTACAAATCAGCGCCAATGGACCATTCCGCTCCAGCGCCGAATTGGTCACGATTTCCACAGGAGACTTACTCGTGGAATCTTTTGAATATGATACTGAGCAGGGAGTGCAGGTGGGACAAACAGATTTGACCCGTTTGGATCAGGCCGAATCCGTTAGATTATTTATCCGAAATGCAGCGGACGGGATCAGTCCCATCGCCAGTGAATTTCCCGACGGAACGCCGGATGAACTGAGAACCTTTGAAATCATTCTGAGCTACGCAGCAACCGATGGGCTGACGCTGGATCACAATGATCTGCAAATTGAAGTAGCGGGGCATTATCCAAACTCCAGCATTGACCTGCCGGAAATCCCGGCCTCGAACAATACCGAAGTTCTATCCATTAACCGATCCGCATCAAACCGGATCTTGCAACATGCAGGAACCCACATGCCCGTCAATTTGAAATATTGGATGATGGAACAGCACAGCGCTGACGCAAGAATCACTCTTTTCGTTGATGACGATGGCGCCGGCTATGATGGACGTCCCATTGCCCGTGATCTTTCCTATGGGGAACATGATCCGATTGAAGGAGGAGCCCTGACACACACCTGGCAAGTCATTGGGCATGTCCCACGCAAGCATGATGATTATTACCTCTATGCTCGCATGGATAGGGAAGGGCGGTCACCGGTTTACTCTCCGTACAGCAGTCCGTTTGCGGTTCACCCGCCCATCCATGGACGAGTACTGGACAGCCAGCAGGACATGGAGCCACTGAAAAACATTCGCATCTATCTCGATGAAAACGGGAATGGAGAGTTCGATGCTATGGAAGATCCAACCACGCTGACCAACTCCAACGGAGAATATGCGTTTCATAACGTTGAACCTGGAGTCCATGGAGTTGGACTGGTCCCAGCGCCTGGTTACCAGCACGATCCCAACTCCGGCGCTGCGCCAACACTCCTGGAAACTGCGAACTTCAACATTGGGGACTCCGTAGAAATCGACTTTCACATCAACCGACTGCGCTCCATAAGCGGATCTGTTTATGTGGACCAGAATCTGAACGGGATCTGGGATGCTGGCGAACCCGGACTGGGCGGTGTTCTGTTATTCCTGGATATGAACGAGAATGGGATCCGGGATTCGAGAGAGAGCCGCGCCCATACGATGACCGATGGAACCTTCCGTTTCCACAATGTGGAAGCCAATGGCGGGTACACGGTACGGCTATTAGCAAGGCCCAGCCATCTCACTCCTGCAACAGCTCTGGCATATCAGATCACAACAAGTGACGCCACTTATCAAGACCATGCTGGAATGGATTTTGGGATACATCCAGATGCGGTCAGTGAAATCAGCAACACAGATTACTTAAACTGGGTTGAGCAAAATTTAAGCGCTTTTCCTGACAAGCAGAAGCAATACACAGCCGATCCGGATCAGGATGGTTTCACAAATCAAACGGAGTTCCTGACAAACACAGATCCGACGAATCCAAATTCCAGTTTTGAATTACCTTTTCCAGTCATAAACCCACAAACGCAAGAAGGTATGATTTACCTGACTGCTTATCCAGGACTGACATATCAGGTCGAAACCTCGTCGGATTTAGTGACCTGGACGGTGGCTCGCGAAATCGAGGTTAACTCAACTCAGGAAATTGTGGTTGAGATCACCAACCTGACCGAGGGAACTCAACAGGAGTTCGTAAGAATTCGGATATTTTAATCATGGGGGTCAAATCATGGGGGTCAGGTAAAGAATCTTGACATTACTATAGGTTGGAAAACTTTAATTAGCCTTGGTTAAAATAATGTCAAAATTCTTTACCTGACCCCCCAGGGAAAAAGGAGTTGTTCTTCTCGTAGAAGTTCCACTTCAGACTGAAGTCGGGCTCCGACTCCAAGTAGCCGGACTGGACGTTGTCCGCGCTTCCAGGCCTCTTCGAGTAGGATCTCGAACGGAGGGAGATCGACGCTTCGGAATTCGGCACGGTCGACTGTTGTGGACTGGAAATCGTTGAACTTCAATTTGAGAAAGAGGGATCGGACTTTCGGCTCTAACCCTTTGGAGGTGAGGCGTTGGTGAAATTCTTCGAACAGTTCGGGTAGTTTTTCTCGGCATGCATTGAGATCGATCAGGTCTTCCGGATATGTGTTCTCCACAC
>JAUIHU010000270.1 GCA_030432175.1 Verrucomicrobiia bacterium
TTACGAGATCCGTCTGGGCACAATACCATAACGCCATTATGGCGCTGGATCGCAAAATAGCTAAAGTTCTGAAACAATTAAAAGAAGATAGTATTCTAGAAAATACTATTGTCGTTTTCATGTCAGATCATGGCGCTGCTATGCCGCGTTCCAAACAGTGGCCCTACGAAAGTGGACTGAACATTCCTTTGATCATCCGGTGGCCTGAGAATTATTCAAAGCCTGATAACTGGACTGCCGGATGCGTTGATTCGCGTTTGATTGCTTCGATTGATATCTCCGCTTCGAGTTTGAGTTGGGCTGGGATTCAGCGTCCTCTGCTCATGCAGGGACGGGTGTTCCTCGGCGATCAAATTGATCCGGAACGCCGTTATGTTTTTGGAGGCAGAGATCGAGGAGATGAAACAGTCGACCGCATCAGAACCGTTCGGGATTCCAGATATCGCTACATTCGAAATTACATGCCTGACCGTCCCTTCTTGCAACTGAATCGTTACAAGGAATGGTCTTATCCTATCATTGGTTTAATGCGTCGTCTCCACGAAGAAGGAGAATTAAACGAAGTTCAGTCGGTTTTAATGCAGCCAACCCGCCCGGCTGAAGAGTTGTATGATCTGGATACGGATCCTCATGAAATCCATAACCTGGCCGAAAATCCAGAACACCAGGAAAAATTAAATGAGCTAAGGGCCGCTTTAGATGCCTGGATCATCGAAACAAATGACCAGGGACGCTTTATAGAATCCAGTGAGATTCATGACTACTGGGAAGAACGAATGGAGCAGGCCTATGGCGAAAGATTGAGAAAAAGAGAGCGCCAGCAGGGTCAAAAAGTTTTGAACTAACAAAATGCCTGCCAGCGAAAAGATACGATCCAAACTCAGAGACCTGCCCCATAAACCTGGTGTTTACCTCATGCGGGACCGGTTTGGAGCAGTCATTTATGTTGGCAAAGCTCGGGATCTGAAAAGGCGTGTCAGTCAATACTTCCAGTCCTCTCGCAGCAAAGGATGGGATTTGAAACTGAATGCGCTCGTGGAAGCGATTCACGACTTTGATATTCATCTCGTTAAAAGCGAACCGGAATCGTTGTTACTTGAAGGACGATTGATCAAGGAATTCAAACCTCGGTACAATGTCAGTTTTCGGGACGACAAACGATTTCCTCTCATCAAAGTCAACCTGGCGGATCCGATTCCTAAGTTTACTATTGCCAGGATCAAAATGGACGATGGAGCCAGATACTTTGGACCTTTCGTCAGTTCTGCGGCGGCTAAAAGCGCTTTGGAGTTAACGCGTCGTCGTTTCAAACTTCGCGGGTGTAGTCCAATGCGACCTGGCGAATCCGATCATCGCCATTGTCTTTTTGCCAACCTGAAATACTGTTCAGCGCCCTGCATTGAATCCATTTCGTTGGAAGACTATAAGGACAGTGTTCAAGCTGCCTGCGATTTCCTTTCTGGTCAGAGCCTGGCAATGAAAGACCAGTTGGAAAAAGAAATGCAAAAGGCGGCCAGGAATCTTGATTTTGAACGCGCAGCCATGATTCGTGACGCTCTGGCAGGGTTGAAAGAATCCAGATCCAGAAATTCCAAATTCGAACGACTTCCAACTCGAGTCCTGAGCGCTGTCAATCCCCTGGATGATCTACGTCAGTTAAGCGATTTGCTCCAATTGGGTGACGCGCCTCAACGGATCGAAGGTTTTGATATCTCAAACATCAGCGGACAATTTGCCGTTGCATCCATGGTTCATTTTTTAAACGGAAAACCGGACCGATCCCAATACCGTCGATACAAGATCAAGGGAGTCATTGGACAAAATGATTTTGCGTGCATGGCAGAAGCTGTGCGTCGCAGGTACTCAAGGCTTAAAAATGAAACACAGGATCCGAACAAGAGAGCTAAACTCCCGGACCTGATTTTGATCGATGGAGGGAAAGGGCAGCTGGGAATGGCCTGCAAGGAACTGGAAGATTTGGGGTTATCCGATATCCCTGTTATTGGACTGGCAAAGGAATTTGAAGAAATTTATCGTCCAGGAAACAGCGAGCCTTTGCGCATTCCTCACGATCAGGGAGCTTTAAAACTGTTACAGCGCGTCCGAGACGAATCACACCGTTTTGCGAATACCTTTAATGCTGAGCTGAGACTAAAGAAAATCTCTGAGAGCATACTGGATGAATTTCCAGGCATTGGCCCTAAACGCAAAGCGATGTTGTTGAAGCGGTTTGGATCCATCCAAAGACTTAGAAAAGCTTCATTGGAAGAAATAGCAGAGGCTCCTGGCTTTGGACAGTCTTTAGCAGCTGAATTAAAACAATTTTTACAAGCCAGATCTCCATCAGCGGAGTAGAAAAGTGGAAATCAGTTGTGATCTTTTCAAATGGATGTTCACACATTAGATTATTTCCATAAAGAACACACTTGAAAACGGCTCCACATTTCCAGGAGGAAAGTGTCGCCAGAAAGAATTAAATTTAAAGAATGAGTCATAATTATTTTTCCAAAAAAAATCTTATTGTCGGTGTCGCATGTATGGTCGCGGCGCTGCTTGGCCTGAGTGGTTGTGGTGGGTCTTCCAATGTGGATGAGGAAAGCGTCAATGAAGTCCAAAGTCTTTTGAGGCAAGGCGAATTTGAAGAAGCCCTGGCGCTCGCTCGAGAAGGAAAACAGCGCGCAGCAGGGGAAGCCGAACTGGTCGCCAGCTGGGCAGGAATCGAAATGCAACTTCTCGCCAGGATGGGCAGGACTGACGAACTGGTTCAGCTTTATGATGAGAATAAAAAGATTCATGAAGATCTTGAAGACGCAGCAATGGCGCTGACCATGGCCCTGTATCTTGAAGATCGTCCAGCGGACGCAGAAACAGTTGCAGGCTTTTGGTCAGACAAAACAGAAGAGCCTGAGACGTGGACATTGTTAAAGGTCGAGTCCATGGTTCGAGCCGGGATGACAGCAGAAGTGGTTGAATTTCTAGCCACCGTGGACTTGAAAAGCTCCACTTTCGCTGAAGGACTCTTATCGCTGGCCACCCAATCCGAAGATCCGAGCCTGATCCTGGCATTGCTGGATCGAGCGCTCATATCTGATCCAGAAAATCCCGCCATCAGAAGTCTGCGTGGCGCCTTCTTTGAGCAGAATGGACAACTCCGCGCGGCAGGTTATGAGTTTTCTAAGGCTCTGGAATTAGCTCCTGATGAGAGCGCTTATCGTCATCAGCTGGGAGATTTTAACATGCGTCATGGAAATACAGGTGTAGCTCTGGCGGTTTGGTCCACTAATTTGGAAGAAAGCAAAGATGAAGGTTTGTGGTTTAAATCCTGGTTTTGGAATCGACTCCTGAGACCATTACCGGAATTACCAAAAGCGCCGTCTGGCACAATGGGATTATTCCTTCAGTACGTTGAGAGTTTGTCGAAGGATGAACTCTGGAATGACGAGTCATTTGCAGAATTACCTCAGGGGCCTCTCTTAAAAAAGGATTATCAGGAATTGTTCTGGTTGGAACTGATTCAGCGCTTGCGTGAAAAGGAATGGGAAAAAGCTTACGAACTGGCTTCGGGTGATCCATTCGCTAATGAATCACTCAACCCGGAACTGCAAACCATGCTGGCTGAAGCATTGGCGTGGAAAGTCAACGGGGCCTTCCCTTCTGAACGTCCTGCCACGGCTAAATACTATGAGGAAACACCTGTAGAAGCCATGCCTCCGATGTTGCAGGAGTGGGAAAGAAATCGCCGGAACGGAGAGGTATTTACCGATTCGATGCAGAACCTGCTGAAAAGTGACACACTTTTTACGGCAGCTTTGTTGACCGCTGGTTGGGCCGAAGCCGCTTTGTTTATTCAGGCGGACCCCGAACCATCTGCGGAATTTCCTGAATGGTTGTTCATGGATTACATTGTCGCTCTTCGTTATAACCGATCATTTGATCAGGCAATGGCCTACCTCGAATCCATTCCAGACCGCACTGTTAAACAACGAGGTTTATACGCTGAAATGCTTTTGGCTTCAGAATCTGAAGAGTCCAGGAACCAGGGAAAAATTATCCTGGGTGAGATATCAAAAAGAGAAGATATTCATGG
Source organism: Verrucomicrobiia bacterium (assembly GCA_030432175.1). Classification (GTDB taxonomy): domain Bacteria; phylum Verrucomicrobiota; class Verrucomicrobiia; order Limisphaerales; family JAUIHU01; genus JAUIHU01. The sequence continues at coordinate 4,088 of JAUIHU010000270.1, forward strand.
TGAACGCGCTACAGCTATATTGGTTTCAACTAAAATGGTAGATGAAGATTATGACGCTGCGGAAGAACTGATCAAAGCACATCCCACCTTTTCCGGAACAGTACATGGCAAAGAACTTCTGGGTGAGATTGCGATTGCCAGGGAAGATTGGGATCAGGCTGATGAATTACTCTTACCTTTGGCTGACCAGTCCACCATGGCTCGTGAATACAAAGTGAAACGACTTGCCGATGAGAAAAAATGGGAGGAAGCCATGCAATTGTTAAGTAATTTGATTCAGCTGTATCCTGAAAACTCTGATTACAAAAGAGCCTACCTCCAATTCAGAGATTATCTCGAAGGCGGAGCGCCTGCCCCTGACGCCGAAGCGCTCACACCCTCCACCACCGTTACCAACAGTGTTGAGGAATAAATCCAGCGTCCCAAGAATTAATCTCGTTTCAGACGCTTGAAATCTCATACAGCTGGGCTTTGTTTAACCTATGTCTAACCGCATCGTTGGAATTGATCTCGGAACCACTCACTCACTGATAGCCACCCTCGACAGTGGCTTTCCCTACGTCATCGCATCCGAATCCGGAGAACGACTGACACCTTCAGTTGTTCATTTCCCAAAAAACGCGGAAGAACCGGTGGTTGGGGCTGCCGCCCTGAGAGCTGGGACACAGTTCCCCGAAAGAACGGTGTACTCGATCAAACGATTCATGGGAAGACGTCTGGACGAAATACCAGCCGAAGAACAAAGAGTGGCTTATCCAATCAGTGGTGAATCTGGAACCCCGGCCAAAATTCCATTGGCTGGGAAGCTTTGGAGTCCTGAAGAAATTTCGGCCGAGATTTTGAAAAAACTGAAAAAGGACGCCGAAGTTGCATTGGGTGAGGAAATCAACAGAGCTGTGATCACCACGCCTGCTTACTTTAACGACGCACAACGCAACGCCACCAAAAAAGCAGGAGAACTTGCCGGCTTTAAAGTTGAAAGAATTGTAAATGAACCGACGGCTGCGGCTCTAGCCTACGGGATAAACCAATCCAACAACAAAGCCAGGATCGCTGTGTACGATCTGGGAGGAGGCACCTTTGACTGCTCTATTCTGGAATTAAATGAGGGTATCTTCCAGACACTTTCCACTTCCGGCAATACCCGTCTCGGAGGAGATGATATTGATGAACAGATTTCTCAATGGCTGATTGAATCCATCAAAAAGGAATCAGGTTGGAATGCTGGCGATGATTCCAATGCTCTTTCCAGAATTCGCGAACAGTCCCGCGAAGCCAAAGTCAAACTCTCCGACCAGGAAACAGCGCCTGTCCGACTTCCTTTCTTGAAACCGGATCTGAGTTTCGAAACGGAACTGAGCCGAGAACAACTTGAAGCGCTGGCCCAGGGAATCGTTGAACAAACCAAAGGTTATTGCCTGAAAGCTTTGTCAGATGCCGGATTAAAACCAGCGGACCTGGATCAAGTAATTCTGGTAGGAGGGCAAACCCGGATGCCTCTCGTGCGACAGCTCGTCCATGAGTGGTTTGAGTGCGCCGACTTTGAATCCGTAACAGGTGGATTGAGAATCGGGGAGGATTATCACAGAGCCGAGGGCCCACAACTGAATACATCCCAAAACCCTGACCAGGCCGTAGCGCTTGGCGCCGCTGTGCAGGCTGGAATTCTTTCAGGAGCTTTCGACAATATTACTCTGCTGGACATCACCCCCCTTTCACTTGGCATCGAAACTTTTGGCGGACTGATGAATGTGATCATCCCAAGAAACACAACGATCCCAACCAAAGCAGGAGAAATGTTCACTACAGCCGTAGACAATCAACGTGAAATGTTGATCCATGTTTTGCAGGGCGAACGCGAAAAGGCCAAAGACAATTGGACATTGGGAAAATTCTCCATTGAGTTTCCTCCCGCCCCCAGAGGTATCGCCAGAGTGGGTGTTCAGTTTGAGATTGATGCCAATGGTATTTTGAAGACTCTGGCGAGAGATATTCAAACCGGTCAGGAAAAGATTGTTGAAATCAAGTCCGCCGTCGATGTTGAAGACGAGAAGGTTCAACAGATGGTTGAGGAATCGGTTGAGCATGCGTTCGATGACTGGAATTCTCGTCGCTGGGTGGAGGCTAAAATGAAAGCCAGAGAAACCCTGGAAGCTACTGAACTTGGAATACGCGAATACCGATCCGATCTGGAAGAGGATTACGCCGCCGAACTGGATCAGGCCGTTCTGAAAGTGAAGAACATTCTCTCCGCTGAAGATCCTGA
>JAUIHU010000271.1 GCA_030432175.1 Verrucomicrobiia bacterium
AACTGTCGCCCTTCCTTTTCGAGATCGGCAGTAGGTGAGGAAGATTGGGCGCTATTTGAACTCGGACGTTGGTGAGGCCCAAGAGCCAGTCGCAAACTGATTCGAACTGCAACCGGCATACCGGACAAATTGGTTTGCAACAGCGGGTCAATCGTTTCCGGATCGACCGGTTCGGAGCTGCCCCAATCATCAAACCATTCCAATCCGTCATAGTATTCAAACTTCAATCCTGCGACGTGTCGGATCAGTTCTTCAATGCGCCCCCCGGAAAGCGGCTCTTCATCCAGTGTCGTATCTACGCGTCTGCACAAGCTCAGTCCGCCGACACGTTCATTGTTTCGGAGAAAATAACTGACTTCTTTGAAATCGGATTCTCCCGGAAGAATCGGCTTGGCGTATCGGGTTGCGAAATCCAGATTGTCGGCCTCAACCGTTTCAATCATACGACTCATGCCGATAAATTCCATGCTCTCACTGAGTCGAACAGCAGACCGCAAATCGCTAGTCATCCAGTCCAGCGCCACACGGCCGCTTTGAATCACATCCGCTCGATACTCCACGTCTCGTTGAGTGAAAAGTCCAGCTCGCAAAATGGCGTAAGCGCTGGCGAGAACCAGAGACGAAAGAGCCACTGTGATCAGCAATTCAAACAACGTGAACCCTGACGAATTTGATGGCCGTTTCAAGCGGGCTTCGGGAAGCATGGGAGACAAAGGTCGCATCATTGGAATTGCCTCCGGTTCCCCTGTCTGGATCCAGCGCCTGTTCCGGATTCCCCTTCCATTAAATCCTCGGAAAGTAAATCTGAAGGCGCTTCAAACAGCATGGTTTCTAAAGAGAATACAACGGTCTGCCCTTGCGTCTCCAAAACATCCAGTTTGATTTCATATAACCCTTCCAGAGTCGTGGATTCAGTAATAGCGCTTTTCCACTGATACCCTGAAAAATCCGTTCCGAAATCTCCCTGCTCTTCTCCGGCGATCAATAAACCGTCTGTCCGAATCATTTCCATCTGTCCCGCCGCCAGCCATGCGGCAACCGTTTCTTTTTCCGACGCAGCGCTACTTTGAAGCGCTGTCGTCATGCCGCGAATCAATCCCGTCAGCCCAATTGCCAGGATGAATACCGCCAACACCAGTTCGATCAACGAAAATGCGCCACAGGCTTTGCTCCGCCTGCGTTTAGTCCGGTGATTTGGTTGGCTGGCGTGGAATAGCATGATCTATCAATCTTTATCCAGCGGTCCCACACTCATGCGACCAGTGGCAGGTAGAATCTCGATTAACAACCCCAGCCCGGACTCGGATTGCAGAACGATTTCTTTCAAAGTGACGCTTCCTTCAGGTTGGAACTCGATGAATGTTCCAGTAGTTGAATTAGTTGACGCCAGCATGGAAACGTCGGTCGGTGGTTGAATCAGAAATGAATCCATTGGCGTCGGTTGCGCCGGGTTTGTGTTCTGCTCCACACCGCTTTCCTGATCTGGCGCCGGATCTCTCAACGTCACACTTACCTCGTCTGCCCAGGATCCGGTCATGCCTGAAAATTCCGTCACCGGGACCCAGATTTCACCGCGTTGCGGATCCATCATTTTTCGGGTCACCGCGAACTGATGATTGGCGTCATCCAGGTTGAGGCGGTGAGGGGTTCGAGAACTTACTGCCTGACTCTGAGCCAGTCCGGAAGTGTAAATGATCTTGCGCGCGGCGGCCCGGATCTTGGAGTCCGAAAAAGTCCCCATCATTTCCGGCAAAATCATCCCGGCCATGATTCCCAGAATCACGATCACCACCATCAGTTCGATCAGAGTAAATCCGTGGGATTGATTAGATCGAACCGGATTAGCGGCTGGTAATGATTCAGAATGTTCAGGGCTGGGTCCAAACATGATTAGCGACGCAAACAACTGGCAGCGTGAAGCGCTGGAAACTTATTTCTGCCAACTGCCAATATCAGCATTATCTCCTTCACCTCCGTCAGCTCCATCCGCTCCCATCGACCAGACATCGAATTGACCGACACCATGTGTGCTGGGGCTGGCGTACTGGTAAGGATTCCCCCATGGATCATCCCGCAACAGCTTGATGTAAGGTCCACGCCAGGCTGCAGCTGCCTCTTCATCCGCTGGCGCTTCCACCAGAACGGACAGCCCTTCCTGAGTCGTCGGGTATCTGCCGACATCCAGACTGAACCGTTCGATTTGTGTCTCCATTTCAGCAATATTAGAATTGGCAGTGCCGATTTTGGCGCTGTCTGTCGTTCCGATGAACTGCGGAATGATCGTCGCTGCAAGAATGCCCAGGATCACAACAACCACCATGATTTCGATCAATGTAAAACCGGCGGCGCTTCGGTGATTTTCCTTTTGGTTTGTCAGGGAATGGTTGTTTGCAGAACAGTTGATGTTCATTTTCATTTGATTTATTGAGTACTCGTTAGTGGTTTAAAAATTCAGTTCCAATTCATCATCCCAGCGTCTGGCTCATTTTGAAAATCGGTAACAGCAGAGCGATCACCATGTAACCGATCAACGCGCCAACCACCAGGATCAGCGCCGGCGCCAGTAATGAAATCAACGCTTTGGTTTTGTTTCGCATGTGGCGTTCTTCGATTTTGGAAACCTTCAACAGCATGTCATCCAGACACCCTGTCTCTTCGCCCACTTCGATCATTTGGATTGCGGTGGGCGGAAAAAAATTCATTTCTCGCATGGGTCCCGCCAGAGAGGATCCACCTTTCGTTTGCTCGGCAACCTGCCCGATCCAGCCCGAAAGGATTTGATTCCCAAGAGTATGACGAACAATTTCCAGGGCGGGCAATAGTGAAACCCCACTGCGGAGTAAAACCCCTAAAGTCCCAGAAAAACGACATAAAGCTGAGGTTAGAAACACTGGACCGATGATCGGAGATTTTATCTTCAACCGATCCACCATGAGTTTACCTTCCGGTTTGCTCAGATAGTAAATCAGTCCGCCAATAGCGCCACCACCGATCAGGATGATCAAGTACCAGTAAGATTGGATAAACGAACTGAACCCCAGCAACACCAGGGTTGGCAATGGCAGTGTGTCCGACATTTCCTCCAGCATTGTGAATAATCTCGGTAGGACGAACATCATCAACACCGCGACCGTGAGTATTCCAAACAACAAAACAAATGCCGGATAAGAAACCGCCACCATCACTTCGCCACGCACTTCATCCTCATGCTCCATGAGATCCGCCAGATCATTCATCACTGCAGGCAATGCTCCCGCTTCTTCCCCGACTCGCACCATGCTGGTGTAGAGACTGTCGAACGCCTTCGGATGGTCTTCCATTGCTTCGGACAACGAGCGGCCTTGCTTGACTGCTTCCGCCAGTCCGAGGATCAGTTCCTTCAGCTTTGGATTGTGCTCTTTCTCTCCGAGACTGTGAAGCGCCTTGGAAATTGGGATGGCCGCTTCCAGCAGGGCGGAGATTTCACGAGTGAATGCGGTGATGTCTTTGCGTCGCACCCGCTGGAAAAGTCCACCGGAGGATTCCGATGTATCCGGTAGAGGCTGGGCGGCTGATTTGGATGTCCTGGATGTTTTGGGAGCAGCCGGTTTGATTTTTGAACTGACGACGCCAGCGCTTGCGGCTACCAGTTTGGATGGAAAGAGACCCTGAGCATCGAGAGATCCGAGCGCGCCTTCCCGGCTGGCGGCTTCGATCTTTCCAGATACCTGAGATCCGTCCCTGGCAATGGCTGTGTATTCAAAATACGGCATCAGCTGGCGTCTCCGAATGCGACGCGTAGAACTTCCTGGAGGGAAGTCTCTCCAGTGCGGGCCTTTTCCATGGCGTCCTGTTGAATGGTGATCATTTGTGAAGCGGCCTGAGCTTTGATTTCGGCGCTGGATCGGCGTTGCAGGATCAGCTCCCGGACCGGATCCGAGATTTCCAGCAATTCATATAAACCCACACGGCCTCGATAACCGATCTGACGACACTCTTCACATCCGGCGCCCATAAAAAACTTCTGATTCTGCACATCCACGCTGAAACCCTGCATGCGTTCTACTAGAATCGGATCTGGATCGACTTCCGTTTTACATGCGGGACAGACCCGGCGCACCAACCTCTGAGCCAACGCGCCTTCCAGCGACGAAGCGATCAGAAAAGGTTCGACACCCATGTCGATCAATCGTGTCACGGCTCCGGCAGAATCGTTGGTGTGCAATGTGCTGAAAACAAAGTGTCCAGTCAGCGCTGCGCGAATCGCTATGTCAGCCGTTTCCGAATCCCGAATCTCTCCCACCATCACAATGTCCGGATCCTGCCGTAGAATCGCCCGCAATCCTTTGGCAAAAGTAAAATCCCGGCTGGGGCGAACAGGAATCTGCGCCACGCCGGGAAGTTCATACTCCACCGGGTCTTCAATCGTGATGATCTTTTTCTCGACGGTGAAAATCTTGGACAGGACCGAATAAAGCGTCGTTGTTTTCCCACTCCCAGTGGGGCCAGTCGCCAGGAAAATTCCATGAGTTTTACTGGAGATACGTTCCAGTTGGCGGGCGCGTTTGGGGTCCATGCCCAATTCCTCAATCGTTGGCACGCGCGAGCTTTTTTCCAGCAACCGCATGACCACACTTTCACCATAAACCGTCGGCATGGAACCGACCCGGATATCCACACGTTTCCCTCGGTGGTGAATCTGTATGTGCCCGTCCTGTGGTAAGTAGCGCTCGGCGATGTCCATGTCAGCCATGATCTTGATCCGCGAAACAATCGCCGCATGCAGGCGTTTTGGAGGAGGCGGTTGTTCGGCCAGAATCCCGTCAATTCGATACCGTACTTCCAGGCGTTCCTCGAATGGAGTGATGTGAATGTCACTCACCCGCTCCTTCATGGCGGTGGAGAGGATGACGTTGACCAGATTGATCACCGTCGGCTCGTTGGCCATGACCTCAATGTCGTGGAGATTGCGATTTTCGCCTGCGCCGTCCGAGCCGGAATGGAGATTTTCCACCATCTGCTCAACCGTGACCTGGTAGGTCTCAGCGATTTTTTTGAGAATCTCAGAGGGAGCCGCCAGAACAAATTGAACCTCTAAACCACTGATCAATCGGATGTCTTCGATCAGTTCAGCGGTAATCGGAGCGCCAATGGCGACCAGTAGAATCCCGGAGGTGATTTTTAGGGGGAGGACCTGCTGATTCTGAACCATTTCCACGGGCAGACTTTGACGGGCTTCTGAAGGAATCTCCAAATCCTCAACCTCAATGACTTTTAATCCGGATAAATCAGAGAGGACACCCAATCCTTCCTGCTCGGATAATTCCCCCATCCGAACCAAAGACGTCAGTACATCACCTGAAGGCTGGTCCTGTTGATTCAATAAAATAGACTCCAATTCGTTTTCACGAATCAGACCTTTGGAAACCAGCGCCGATTTCAGGCGGGGTTCTTCGAATAGCCGAGGCAGGTCCAGCATGAATTAAGTTGTTATCGATAAGCAGTTTGAGATCCGGAATGGATGCAATCTAGGTCAATTCCCTGAATTCATCAAGCTTCACTAATTAAAACGCTGCATATCGCAATTCATTAGAAATTTTGATCCAAAACAATGACTCAGCGCTATAATGATCGCACAAACATGCGATAATGCTCAGGTTAGATGTCTTTCCATGTCTGATTCTTCAAAATGAATTTTAACGGATTCTAAATTATGAAAACCTTATACGGCACAATAGGTTGCGCAATTTTGTTCACAATTATTCTCGGTGGATGCGCCCATCGCAGTGATGTGGCAACTCAAAATGGACTGGAAACCGAGTTTATTCTCGAATCTGTGAACGAGATTCCTCTCCCGGCCGAGCTGGATCATGGAGGAACAGTCTTGACTGTGAGTTCCGGGAAAATGACGTTTCGCAAAGATGGAACCTGTGTCTCAGCAACTGTGTTTGCGGCAAAAGGCGGAAAGGACATCCACCGCACAGTGGAAGCGGATTATTCGGTGGAAGGATCAACGGTCAGGATGAATTGGAAGCGCGCTGGAAAAACACAGGGAACCTTGGAGGGAAACGCTTTTACCATGAACAACGAAGGAATGATCTTCAAATATCATCAGAAAGCAGAGGCCGGCGAGGATTGAAACTTTAAAACCCTCCTGAGTTAATGAACCGCTTGGGGTATATCCGACACGTCCTCCAATTATTACGATTTTTTTTTAAAACCACGGAGGCACGGAGACACGGAGATTGTTTTTGGTATCATTCGACTTAAACCCAATCTCCCTGCTGTTTCTGCCGGATTGTTACTTCAGCGTGCTGGAATGTCTTACCACCCAATCCCAGTCCTCCGGAGGAGCAGCGCTGAG
>JAUIHU010000272.1 GCA_030432175.1 Verrucomicrobiia bacterium
AACCTGGATTAGGCATGAATGTGCGAATCACCAACGGAGTATCCGATGTTCCCATAGGCCGGGGCGTGACATCGGTCATTTCCAAGGCTCGTCGAATGGTTTGGCTGGCGACATTGGCTCGGACAGGCGGTGTGAGGTCGGCGTCAGCCGGCAAAACCTTCATGATTCCACGCATTACCAGCCCATGTCCGGGGAATGTGCAGATGTAGGGATAATCTCCGGTTTCTTTGGGTGTCACGAATTGAATGGACTCGGACTGTCCGGCCTGGAGTAATTTACTGTGAGCCAGGACCGGGAAACCGGCAGGCAAATATCCCTGATTGAATCCTTCCTGCGCATCCATGGCCATGGCGGCGGAAACCAGATCGTCTGCCCGTCCCGGTAAAGTCAGAAGCCAGTTGTGGGCCATTAGACCGTTGTTATTGAAATTGATGGTGAACTCGACACCCGGGTGCGTTTGAAACTCGGAAACATCAAACTTCAAAGCTCCTGGTATCACACCCAGTTTCAATTCCGATCTGTTGTAATCTGGTTGTGGATCCTGCCCCATCAAGCTCGGAACAGCCAACGTCAAACCGGCGAATGCGATCGCCGGAATCCTTAAAAAGTGTGAGTGCATGACGGAAATATAGAATTAAAAGTTATCAGAAATCCATTTCTTTCATTCTGGCCTTCGAGCCGGATTAAAATTTGTTCCTGAATTTTACATTGAAAATTTCATGAAGAGTTACGAAAGTGAGCACGAATATGGATTCTATCATAAAAGGACCTGTCTATGTCGTTCAGGACAACATCGACACAGACCAAATCATCCCGGCGGAATTTCTGAACCTCGTTCCAACTATCCAGGAAGAGTACGAAAAACTCGGTTCCTATGCGCTCTGTGGTTTGCCAGATTCACTGTATCCAACCCGTTATGTTGAAGACGGAAAGCTCGACAGCCAATATCCGATCGTTCTGGCAGGAAGAAATTTTGGCTGTGGCAGTTCGCGCGAACATGCGCCGATTGCTATGGGATCCGCCGATTGCCGTGTGGTTCTGGCCGAAAGTTTTGCCCGGATCTTTTTCCGTAACTGCATTGCGACTGGTGAACTTTATCCTTGCGAGATCATCGACCGCTTGTGTGAAAAACTGAAGACTGGCGATGTCGTCGAAGTTAATCTCGAAGAGTTGACGGTTAAAGTGGAATCTACCGGTGAAACATTCTCCTTCAAACCACTGGGAGACGCCAAATCGGTGATCGACGCTGGTGGCTTGTTTGATTTCGCACGTCAATCCGGTATGATTTCCAAATAATTAGATGAAATAGTTTTTGATGTAGAGTGGTTTATTTATTTTGAGCGCTTCGACACAACTTAACCCTGATCCGCTGGCGAAGTTAGAGCCGCGAACCGAGCCATCAGCGCCGCGTGTTTTTATCAAAACCTACGGGTGTCAGATGAATGAACGGGATTCTGAAGCCGTTGCGGCTCAACTTCAGGAAAAAGGATACGAGATAGCTTCCTCGGATCGCGATGCAGATATTATTTTGTTGAACACCTGCAGTGTTCGAGACGCAGCCGAGCAAAAAGCGATTGGAAAAATGCAGAATCTGATCGCTCAAACGCGCCGGGAACGCCCGAACGCGGTGCTGGGTTTCATGGGCTGTATGGCGCAGAGCCGGGGCAAGGATTTGATTGATCAATTGCCAGATCTGGATCTGGTGGTTGGAACGCAGAAGTTTCACCGTGTCGGCGATCATCTGGATCAATTGCTCAAATCAGAAAACCGCCAGCCCATCTGTGACACCGAAGCGGAAGTAGGTAGTGAATCCACGATCCGGGAACATCTTTTTACCGGTAAAAGCGCTGCGAAAGCCGTCACAGCCTTTGTCAGTATCATGCAAGGTTGCAACCAGTATTGCTCCTTCTGCATTGTCCCTTACACGCGAGGGAAAGAACGCAGCCGTCCGATTGAGGAAATCGTGGATGAAGTGCGGGGACTGGTCGATCAGGGAGTCCGCGAAGTTACTTTACTGGGACAAATTGTAACTTCCTATGGAAAACGGGAAATCGGATCTAAAAACGGGCTTTCCGCATTTACTCAGCTCATTGAAGCAACTCATGAAGTAGAAGGATTGGAACGCATCCGATTCACCTCACCGCACCCTAAAGGTTATCAAGATGATTTGATCGAAGCCTACGGAAGACTCCCGAAACTCTGCGAAAGCGCGCATTTACCTTTACAGAGCGGCAGTAACAGTATGCTTAAAAAAATGAAGCGAGGTTATACTCGGGAAAGATTTTTAGAAATCATTCACAAGCTGCGCCAGGTCCGCCCGGATATGGGAATGACCACGGATATTATCGTTGGTTTTCCTGGAGAAACAGAAGAGGAATTCCAGGAAACCATTGATCTCTGTCGTAAGGTGGAGTTTGACAACGCTTACGTATTCAAATACTCACCGCGCAAAGGCACACCTGCTTCTGAAATGCCGGATCCTTTACCTCAGGAACTGATTGAAGAGCGACATGCGATTTTGCTGAATGAGATCAATCAGATTGCCAAAAGAAAATATGAACAGTTTGTTGGACGCGAAGTCGAAGTTCTCGTGGAAGGTCCCAGTCGCAGAAACCCAAACCGGATGATGGGCCGGACGCGTTGTCATAAAATCGTTGTTTTCGAAGCCAACGAACGATTTCGAGGTCAGTTAATGAAAATGAAAATTGAATCGGCTGGAGCGTTCACTCTTTACGGGAACCCTGCCATTTTAAATCTGGACTAATCCTCTTTCCGTAAAGACCATTTCAATCATCCATGGAAGACATTTCACTTTCAATCATCGCTCTGGCTCTGGGACTCGGCCTTGGCGCTCCTCATTTGCTGGGAGTTTGGTATCCAGAAAAGACCGCTGAAGCGCTCAAGAAATTTCCTAGATCCAACTTCTGGGGCTACCTGTTGATGAGCCTTGGAACTATCTGGTTCATTTACAATGTCCGGCAGGAGTCCATTGCCGATTTTGCTGCGATGAAAAAGTATATGCTCGCTGCTTTCGCGGTGGTGGGGTTTGGAGCCTGCTTTTTTCTGAAAGATTTCCTGGCAGTTCGTGGACTGGCAGTGGTTTTGTTGCTGCTGGCCAAACTAACCCTGGATGCGGCTCGATGGCACCCTTCACAATGGACCGTCGTTATTCAGGTTTTGGCTTATGTCTGGGTGATTATAGGAATGTGGTTAACGATTTCGCCATGGAGATTGAGGGATTGGATCCAGTGGTACACACGCGATCTTCAAAGAATGAAAATACTCAGCGCCATGAAGGTGGTTGGGGGATTGGTTATCGCGACACTGGGGTTCACTGTTTACCGGTAAATCTCTTTTGATTCACGCAAAGCCGCTAAGACGCGAAAAGATTAAGATATTATGAGGTGGTAGCTTTCGGGATATTCGACTGTGAATCTTGTTGGTCCTGGCTGGATTTCTGAAAACAAAATGAACGCCCTCCATGTGCGAGAGCGTTCATTGTTGGTTTAGATCTTAATGATCCGATAATAATTTCTGGAAGGCTGGCAGGATGGAGAACTCCACGCTGGGGGCCACTCGGGAAGCTCTTGGACTCGATTCATAGCCTCCTTCAAAATAGTGCTTCTCCAGACAGATATATCCCGGACCATAATCACCATAGGCCGCCAGATTCACCCATTGATTTGGCGCCATTTGTTGAGCTTGTAATTGGTATTCTACCAGCAACTCTCCTGGACAAAACAAAGTTGTGGAATCCCCAATTTTAAGCGCGCCGAAGGACATGGACACTGCCCCCTGATCGTTGACTCTTCTCAACCAGGCAAGGTTTGCAGCCGCTCCGTTCTTGGAGAGTTGAGGCGCATTTGGATTGGCCAGGATATCCAGCAGCGGAGCTTGATCCAAATGAGAAGCCACAGGCAGGTGGACTTCCTGTTGTGAAAATTTTAAATCTTCGGCGTTTAAAGGAAACTTCTCCGTATGGTTCCACGCTGCTTTCAATCCTTCAAAAACCCGATCTGCAAGAATTTGTCTTTTATCAGGTTCTCCGTCGTTCCATTTTCCGGCGCCGATGTCCCCACCGGCGCCATTCAGATGAATCCAGCGAGGTCCGTCCGATCCGGTGAAAGCCGCCATCTTTTCCCGAGCCAAACCGGGAAAATCCGGATTCGCCCCACCGGTTCGGTAATAGCTCTGAGGATGAGTGGCATAAAAACTCAGCGCCGCAACCGGGCGTTCCCCATTCCACAAACTCATCACTCGGATCCACGGATCGATAGTACCAACCGGTTCAGCACGCAACTCAGGATCGCGGCAAGCCGTCCACCGCTGAGCGCGGAATTTTCCGTTTTCATCCAGAATTCGACGATTCGAAGCCACCTTCTCCACCATGGCCTTACCCAGACCCAGATGCGTCACTGGCTGTGGCAAAGTCATGGCCGCCTGCAAATGCTCCGCCGCCCGAGCGATCACCTTACGAGCGAACACAGCGTCAAACTGAGAACTATGCAAACCGACCTCCGACAAAATATCATTCGCCGAAAAATCACAAACCGGAGCATCATGCTGATGTAGAGTATGCACCTGAACACGATCCGGAGAAGTCTTCGCAGCCTCCGCCAAAGCCTGACGCCAGGCCACATGTCCGTCATTTCCGATCCCGATCCAATCCACCGCACAAATCACCACCGGAGCCACCGACTCACTCCAGACCACGAGTCCCTTACAGGAAAGTGGATAATCCACAAAAGTCATCGGATCATAAGCCAGTGGACTTCCAACAGGAGGCGTGGCGTCGAGTGAAAATGTGGCGGAATAAAAGGCGGGTTCGGGTGTTTCTTGGGTGAGTCCTGTGTTGATTACCGAAACGGATGCTAAGGTTATCAATATAGTCCTGCGTGAGAACATGTATCTAATTCCTTGAATAAATGATTTTGAGTGTTCCATTGAAATTTGAGCATGCCTTGTGAAATGATATTTTTCAACCTCCCCGTAAACTCATTTAGACGTAAGATTTGAAAACTTTTACACTTTAACTGAAGTCATATTGAGTTTGTTACGATTTGATAATCAGAATCAACAAATGAGTTTTCACCCCAGGAAAGTATATTCTGCACACAACACAAACACTCTATTTACATTGGTTCTTTAAAAGGTTGCACCCAACAAAGGAATAGGGATCTGGCCGGACCGCCGAGCCCCAGCTCGGCGAGATTAACTGCGATCAGAGGGATCGCCAGGCGAGTTTGAGGCTGAACTATCCACCTTTTTCAGGATCTCTCTGATTAATTTTGGGTAACGACGGCTTTCAAGTAACATTCGGATTAATTCTGAGTCATCCCACTGAAATTCCTGGCGTTCAAGAACTCGATCAAAAAGATGCTTGGCAGCGCTGGAAGTTGTGAAAATAGGAAAGACGGGACTGTGTGGATGATGTTCGCGAAATAATTGATATTGCTCCCCGATTCCCTCCATGCCGCCAATGAATGTCCCTGCCGCGAATTTGCGACTTTGGATCCTTTTGTTGCGCATGATCAAAACACATTCCAATTATCACAAAATGGACCTTTGTCATACCATTCAAACAATCATCCAATCATCCAAACCTTAAAAATAAGAAATATAAGTATAATCTTGACATTTGTTAGTATACCATAAAACGAGCCATTTTTTTCCTGTATCGCTCAGTTCCACAGCGCCGGTCAGCGGCTCCTTTTCGTCGATCGTTTTCCGCCGCGGACCAGCTCTGCTGCACTCCGCTCTTATTTCTTGTTGACCTGGGGAGCATCAAAAACCACACGAAACCCGAAATCGTGGCTCCGAATCGACGGAAGGTCCCAAAACCGGTAAGCGGCACGACAGTACCCGGCCGAATCGTACCAGGAGCCCCCGCGAAGCACGCGGTCCCGGCCATGATGATCATGATCAAGGCACCATTCCCAAACATTGCCACATAAATCATATACACGATGATCTCCAACAGAAGCAGCGCCATCTGGATACAAGCCGATAGGAGTTGTGGATCCAATATACTTTTTAAAATTCATTTAGCATTTGTCAAATTCTCTCCTCAAAAATAAAGAGTTGCGCGGCAGCAGGCGGCAAGTGTGTGACGACAATCGATCCTTTCTACGTGCTCACCATTGCCTGCTCAGTATTTGGAATCATTTGGCTCTTGGCTGCCAGAAAACTAATCTACAGACTCCAATCGTTGCCCAAATCAGCATGGAAGATAAAAATGAAATCATTTTAGAAGAAAGCATTCACTTATTTAAAATTTCAAGTGAATCTAAATTATTATTTATTTAAAAAAAAATAATAATTTAAGAATTCTCCTAATTT
>JAUIHU010000273.1 GCA_030432175.1 Verrucomicrobiia bacterium
GTATAACCCCATATTTATCCTTCCCACTTTAGGAAGCGTTTCTTTGTTTTTTACCAAGCTGACCGTAATAGAAAATTGATCCTTATTTATTGCTAACAATCTTGCGGATTTGAATTTTTCCGGGTTTGATAGATATTCCTCTTTAAAACTCGGAGCAATCTGCGAATATAAATCTATCATTTCAGCATCTGTTTGTGGTGTGGGTTTGTTTTTTCCTCGCAGATCAAGCAAATAATTGTTCATGTGTTCCTGTCTTGCCTGCCATATCGCGTTTAGTTTCCATATATTTTCCAACTTATTCAGGGGATCATCTGGCCAGCCTATGTTATAATATTCTAGATCATCTTGAGTATACTTATCATCATCCAATTTTTCAGTAATAATGCTAAAATTTCCATATTTCCTAAATTTTAAATAGGATTCAAAAGTTCCATCATTTCCAGAAATCAGAAAATCGAAGAATCTCTGTTTCAGGTCTTCAATTTGAGATTCCGCAATATTATCTATCCCATTGAAATCAATAATTCTATCACCTAAGAATGACTTCAATTGGGAGTGGTCAGAGATTATAAGCAAGTCTTCTTTAACGCCCCATTTCTTCTGAGTTTTTTTATTAAAAATTTCCTGGGCTTCAATAAACTGGGATTTCGTATTATTGTCTTCCACAGGGTTGGAATTTGAAATGATAACAAATGCTAATGAAAAGAATCCAGTTAGTAGAATGTTGAATTTGTTTTTTGAATCCATAACAATTTGGCTGGTTTTTGCGACATTTGGAGTTTAACCGTCCAATATTCGATTCATAGTAAGACAGAGCAAATAATCCGATGTGTCGGTATTTTTTTGTTTTTTTCGATCAATCCGGATTAGGGTACATTTTTTAATATGGTTCTCAAATTGCGCCTCTGAATAAAAACAGTATTTTCGGTCTAAGGAATGAGAAGAATCACGTCTTTATTTGTTTGGAAAGTTCTCGCTCAGGCTGACGAGAGTCTGGACAAATCTTCGGCTCTTCGATCTTTGGGAATCAATCCCGATGCGCCGGTGGACCCATCTGTCATGGTGAGTGACGATGATTATTATTCGTTTTTTGCGGCTGTCGCAAATGCTGGCAAGGACGGGGCCAGTTTGCCACTCAGGGTAGGAAATTCGATGAGGTGTGATGACTATGGGTCTTTTGGCCTGGCCTGGAAATCGGCTCCTGATTTGCGCGGATCTTACGAACGCCTGGCGCGGTACGCCAAAGTTCTCACCAATGTTGCTGAATACGAAGTCAGAGACATCGAGGAAGGGGTCCTGATGATTTTGCATCGTGAAGGGATTCGCACTCTCGGACTGCGCATGTCCAATGAAGCAACGATTGCTTCAATTGTCTCAGTCAGCCAGCAGGCGTCTTCAAAACCATTTCATCCACTTAAAGTATTCTTCAAGCATGCCGGTCCAGGATTTTCGGATATCCATGAAGATCATTTTGGATGTCCGGTAGAGTTTAATTCTGAATTGGATGCCTTGCTGGTCTCAAAGGAGGCGATGTCGACTCCAAATCATTTGGGAGATCCAACCATTGCCAAATTTTTTGATGATCATCTCGATCAGGTATTGGAGAAAATGGATGACGACTTCGACCTTGCGAGGCAAGTGCGAATTTGTGTTTCACATCAACTTAGTGAAGGGATTCCAACCATTTCTAAAATCGCCACCAATCTTGGCATGAGTGGCCGCACTTTACAGAGGCGCCTAGGTGAGAATGGGTATTCCTTTCAAAATCTGGTGGATGAAGCGCGCCGACAACTGGCTGAAAAGTTGTTGCGTGAGACGGATTATCCATTGATAGAAATTGCTTTCCTGACTGGCTTCTCGGAACAAAGCGCATTTACCCGCGCCTTCAAGCGTTGGGCTGGGCAAACTCCTCGTTCTTTCAGATTAAAGTTATAGTTTTCATCCAGATCCATGATTTTGGCGCGATGCGTCAAAAGTTTGTCGCTTCAGATCAAGAACCGGAGCATCCGTTCATGCATGATTGAATCGTAACGTTTAACGCAAACATTAAAGAAAACATTCAATCATGACTCTTATGACAAATCATACAATCTCATTGGATAACATTCTGGTTCTTGGCGCTACAGGTAAAACCGGCCGACGAATAGCCGAGAAGCTGAGATCCATCGAAAAAAACGTTCGCGCAGGGTCGAGATCCGCTCAACCGGCTTTCGACTGGAATCATGAAAATGGATGGGACGCCTGTCTGGAGGGCATGGAAGCGGTTTATATCAATTATGCGCCGGACCTCGCCATTCCGGGCGCTTCAGATTCCATTCAGTCATTCGTCAACAAGGCAAAGGATCATGGAATCCGGAAACTGGTTTTGCTTTCCGGAAGAGGCGAAGAGGAAGCTCAGGCATGTGAAAGAATAGTTCAGGAAAGTGGGGTGGATTGGACGATCGTCCGGGCGAGTTGGTTTAATCAGAATTTCTCTGAAGGCGCATTTGTTGAGATGGTACTCTCGGGCCAGATCACAACGCCGGTTGGAGATGTGGGAGAACCCTTTGTTGATGTCGATGATATAGCTGATGTGGTTGTCACAGCGCTGACCGAATCCGGTCATAGCACCAAGCTGTATGAAGTGACGGGCCCACGATTGATGACTTTTAAAGATGTTGCAAAAGAACTGTCCGAGGCTTGCGGCCGAGAAGTCACATTTTTAGAAGTTCCTCATGACGCTTTTATTGAAGGTGTCAAAAAGTCTGGAGCTCCACAGGATGTTGTCTGGATGATTGATTACTTATTTAACACCGTGCTTGACGGTAGAAATGCTTGTCTTGCTGATGGTATCCAACAAGCATTAGGTCGCCCACCAAAAGACTTTCGCGATTTCGCATTAGAGGAGGCAGCAAAAGGAACCTGGAACCTTAAAGCTGAAATAGAATTGTCCCATGGATAATATTTAATAAGCAATTATACCTCACAAAGCATTTGATCTTCTTTGATTTTTGTCTCGTAAAAACAGGTCAAGACGGTAATCGTACAAATAGATGATTTCCATTTGTAAGATCAGATTGTCGTTATTGACTCTATATGCAATGGCCAGCGTTATGGTTTCTGCTCAATCGAGTTTGGAATCAGGCTCTGGTCTTGGCTCCCCAATCATAGATGACCTCGCCTTGCGGGCAGAACTGCACCAAAAATTAATGCAGGTAGCCGAGCGGGATGATCGTGTGACTGGGGAAGAGTTGGCCGCACAGCTTGAATCGGCTCAAAATTCGCCGCTAAACATAGAGCCACTTCGGGCAGATTCGGGCGCTAGGATGAGTTACGATCATCATGCCAATAGTGTAGTCATCGTCAGTTCGGTTTACAAATGTGGCAAATGCGACAAGTGGCATCTGGGCAATCAGGCAACCGGTTGGATTTTGTCAGCTGATGGTTTGATGGTGACCAACCACCACGTCTTCGAAGGAAACACAAGCGCCGCGTACGGAGTTTTGACATTGGACGGCAGGTTCGCGGAGATTGTGAAGTTAGAGGCTGCGGATAAAAGATCCGACCTGGCCGTGTTTCGGGTGGATGGCGATGGATTTCAGCCACTGCCAGTGGCGAGCGCAGTCAGTGTCGGTGAACGTGTGCACGTGATCAGCCACCCGGATACTCGTTATTTCACCTACACATCCGGGAATGTTTCTCGGATTTTTAAAGGCCATTCACACAATCGCCAACCCACAGCGACGATGTTGTCCATCACAGCAGATTTTGCAAAAGGATCCTCAGGCGGCCCGGTCATGAATGACCAGGGGGAAGTGGTGGGGATGGTGGCCAGCACTCATACGATTTACTACCATGGAGACAACCCCAGAGTCGACAAATCAGGAAATCTCGATAAAGGACCTTCCCAAATGGTGATCAAACAGTGTGTTTCACTTCATGAAATACGGGCTTTATTGGGAAAACCGGAAACCAAAGTAGCGTCTTTGAGACAATCCATTATGGAAGCTTCCCAACCCAGAGTTGTCGCCGGCGTCAAAATGTGGTCCCCTTCCAACCCGGAGAGTGGAACCCCATCCATCCCATCCACACCGGCCATCAAAGCCACACCACTGATCAAAATTCAGCCCAGCGCCGCTCCTGATCCTCAGGGCCCCGGACCGGAGTCATTGATCGGAAAATCGCTGGCTGCATTTACATTACCCACGATTGAAGGATCCGAACTGACCAACGAGTCCGTTCAAGGCAAAGTCCTTTTGATTGATTTCTGGGCCAGCTGGTGTGGTCCCTGTAAAGCTGCGTCTCCTATTTTACAGGAGTTGCATGAGGAGCTTTCAGATCGCGGACTGATGGTCATTGGGGCGAACTCGTCCGAAAGAGAGAGTTCAGGCGAAGCGGTTAAATCTCCAAAGATCGCTCAATCTTACGCGAGGAAAAACGGGTACACTTTTACCTTCACCTACGGTAGTGATGACCTGAAAGACGCTTGTCAGGTGCGTGGTTTGCCCACCATGCTCATTGTGGATCGGGAAGGTACAGTCAGAGACGTGGTGGTTGGCTTTAATCAGGATTTGAAGGAAACGCTTTCCAACAAGATCACTCCTTTACTTTGAAGTGACATCCTGCCTGTGAATGCGGGATGCCCTAAATCGATTGTCATCCAACGACGTCAGTCTCTCGAATAGAGCAAAATTCCCGGTCACTTTAACTTAGTTTTTTAATTTTCCGGTCGTGCTCGGACGAACATTTGGTCGAGGAACGGAAAGGACACTGAATTGATCGTGAATGACCCTTCTTCAGAAATCACCCGACCGAATTCACGCCATTCACCCAGTTCTCTCGAACCTTCAATAATGAATCTTTGGCCACTCTCGCCTTCCCCTTTAAATTGAGGGAAAAACAGATCCGGATCCTGATTGAATGATAATTTCGGATAGGTTCCTTGTTTTCTTTCCGGGATTAATGTGTGTTCCTGTTCACCTGTCTGAATATCAAGTTCGAAGGTATAAACTTCATTGAATCCTTTTTCACGCAGGTTGGTGTCACTTGGATGAAACATCCAACTACCTTCCAAAACAGCAATTTTCGCTACTCCAAAATCGTCTGATAACCCAAAAGAATGGTATTCAATTCCATCAGATCCAGTAGTCATTCCATGCACTCTGATATCTGAAACAGGATTTCCCTCTTCCGAATTAAAAATAAGCGACAGAGTTCCGGTGGAAGGAACTGTTCTCATTTCTACTGAATATTCTGCTGGCCATTCTCCTGGAAATAAGGGATCAACCTTTATACTGGGTAATCCTGCAAAAATAAATTGTCGTTTAGCCGCTTCAATGGGTTCAGGAGTAATTACCCAATCTCCATAAGCCAATGGAAAATAAAAGTATCCATCCGTTTCATAGGTACTTTGAAAGGGAAGTTCTCCACTATCGCTGGTGAAGTTGACCGCTCTGAGCTCAAACTTCCCAATCGGAGAGCCATGCTCATCCTCAGCGATTCCCCAAACCCAGGCGTCAAAGGGACGAGCCTGAAAGTTATATTCGAGTGAAGTACGTCCCTCCGGAACTTTTAAGTCACTCGGAAAGGGACTGGTAAATCCTTGTTGAAAGAGTGAAGACGAAACCGCAAAAACATTCCAATAACCTGGCCCAACAGACAAACGATAATCTCCATCACCGTCTGTCACTCCATAGGCTGCTGCGCCATCACTCGATCGAATTGCTCGAATCTCAATTCCTTGCAAAGGCGTAAAATTCCAATTTTCATCCGGCTCAGAACTGTATAGAGTTCCGTAAATGATGGACTGCCCCTTGGTAAGTGAAATAGTGTTTCCTTCAGAGCCTCCTTCTGTAGCGTCAATGACCGCTCCCAATTCAAGACCGGGACTCTGATACCCAAGATCATAGACAGCTTGTAATCTAGGAACGACACCCCACAAACCAGCAGTGACTTCAGCAGAAAATTTGCCCTCTTGATCTGTCCAGCAAATGGTGAAAAAATTGGTGTCTATCTCGTTATCTTGACTGAGTGAAAAGAGAAGCAGTTCCACACCAGGAAGAACCACATCCGGATTCACGGCATCTTTTAGAATTCCGGATATGGTTCGAGTGCCAGGCACCAGTTCAACATCCACTACTCTGGTTTCGAATTCATCAATGTATTGGCTGACACCCTTTCCATAACGACTGACATACCCAGGCGACAGAGCGACCAAGTCATACTCATCCCAGTCGGTGAATAATTGATAGTTCCCTTCTTCATCCGCTATGGTCCCTTTCACAAAATCATTATCCAGCGCCAATGGATCCAACAACACAACGAATGCGTGAGGAACCGGTTGTCGATTGCTGGTTA
>JAUIHU010000274.1 GCA_030432175.1 Verrucomicrobiia bacterium
GGGCGCGTCAAAGGCTTCGAGCGCCGGATAGGGAATGGACCGGAACCGGAAGGTGTACAGGGCACGACGGTAGCGGTTAGAGTCGGTGGCCGTGTTCCAGGTTTTGGGTCCGTAGCTTGCGGGTGGTTGAAAGAGAAATTCCGGAGCTGGCGGATAAACACTTGGACCTCCCATAGAGCGATCAAGCAGACCAGCAGCGCTGAGCGCAATGTCCCGGACGATTTCAGCGTCCACCCGAAATCTCGGACCACGTGCGAGCAATCGGTTTTGCGGATCCTGACGATATTGTTCGATGGTTGCGCGAGAGCTTTGCTGGTAAGTTGCAGAACTCACAATCAGGCGGCAGAGGTGTTTTAAACTCCAGTTGTTTTCCATGAACTCAACCGATAGCCAGTCCAGCAATGCCTGATTGGACGGCGGCGCGGATTGGGATCCGAGATCCTCACTCGTCTCCACCAACCCTACTCCAAAGAAAGCCTGCCAAACTCGATTCACAATTGAACGAGCTGTCGTTGGTGAGTCCTCACTCGCCAGCCAGCGGGCAAAATCCAGTCGCGTGGGCTGGGCGGGATTTTCCGGATTAAAATCATGAAGGAACTCAGGAACACCGGGCTGGACCTCTTCCGCCGGCTTCAGGAAATCACCCCGCATGAGTCGGAACGTGGATCTCGGTTCCGCCAGTCGTTTCATCGCCAGTTGCGTCACTGCCTCCGGATGTCCCTCCCAGGCCTTTTCGATCCGTTGGTCAAATTCCTGCCACTCCGGCAAATGCTGACGGGCTTCATTCAGCAAAGCCATCCATTCATCCTGACTGCGTTCATGTTCGGGAATCCTCAGAACCTGTTGCGTCGTAGTAGACACCTGTCGCGCTCGCGCATTTGGACTCGCGCTGACCGACAAACGGAAACGTCCGAGATTCATGTTCTGATTGTCGTCACTATTCCATCCACCATGATTCTGAGTCAGGTTGACTCTCAGGCGGGCTCCGGTGGGGAAAGCAAAATTCTTGTCCGCAACAAAAACGATTTCACGAGGCTGATTGCTCCGCCCCGGACCTGCATCAATGCCCCAGGCCGTGTTGTTGTCTCCGTCAATTGCATACGCCGATTTTCCGGTCAACCCGCCCTTGCCATCACGAGTCACAAACGGAGCTTCAAGCACTTTGTCCGGCTGATCAAAATCAGCGGAGACGCGAACGAAATTCACCCAGTATTTTTCTTCCGGATTAGCCGGGTTCTGGGTTTCGATTTTAAACTCACTCAACGCCATCAAACCATCCGGAGAACGCCCCGGACCACTCGCCGGCAGGTTCGGATCATTCAACAATTCCATTCGAACCGCGCGCATCGTTGTCCATTCCACCGTGTTAGTGAATGACGAGGTGAAGCGTGTCGGCGCGTAGCCTTGAGCCAGGATAGACCCGTCTTCGAGATTGTAGTAACGTTGGGAATTGTCACCCGCATTAAAAACTTCCAGTGTTTGCCAATCCTCGGGCTCACACAACATCAACGACTCCCAGCGCCGAACACGTTCCTTCCAATCTGGAAAGCGATGTTTGAGATCGTCAAAAGCTTTGCTGATTTCCTGCAGCGCCATGGCCCTCTGTTGCAGCTGCTCCGGACCATAAGCCAGAATGCTGCCCTCTGCGCTGTCGTTAAGGAATGCAAACATTTTGTAGTACTCTGTCTGGGAAATCGGATCGTACTTATGCGTGTGGCATTGACTACATTGAATTGTCAGACCGAGAACCGATTTTCCAATCGCATCCATACGGTCGAACATGGCGTCCATACGAAACTGTTCGGGATCCACACCCCCTTCTTCGTTAATCATCGAGTTGCGAAGAAAACCGGTCGCCACGCGTTGTGACTGAGTTGGATTCGGTAAGAGGTCCCCGGCGATTTGTTCAACGATAAACTGGTCGTAAGGCATGTCCTGGTTGATCGCTTCAACGACCCAATCCCGATACAACCACACCTCACGCGGCTTATCTTTTTCAAACCCATCCGAATCCGCATACCTTGCCGCATCCAGCCAAAGCCGTCCCCAGGGTTCACCGAAATGAGGCGACTGCAACAAATCTTCGATCCGCTGACTCCAGGCCTTTTCTAAATCTCCAGACTGAAACCCATCCACTTCTTCAATGGAAGGTGGCAACCCAACAAGATCCAGATGCAATCTCCGCAGCAACGTCAACTCATCCGCTTTGGGAGCTGGTTGCAAACCTTTCGATTCCAGTTGATTGAGAACAAAATGATCTATCGGATTCTGTGGCCAGCTCTCAACGCTCACTAATGGAATCTCCGGACGTTGTGGAGTCACAAATGCCCAATGCGTTTCCCACTCGGCTCCCTCATCAATCCAGCTGCGGAGGATTTGCTTTTGCTCTGCCGTCAGATTCTTTCCTGAATCCGGAGGCGGCATCTGATCATCGGGATCATCGGTAAAGATCCGCTCCACCAAAGCGCTGCCTTCCGCATTTCCGGGAGCAATCGCTGAGTATCCGCCCAGATCCGAAGACGCGCCCTCCCACGTATCCAGTCGCAAATCAGCCTTGCGTTCACTTTCATCCGGACCATGACATTGGAAGCAATTATCAGAAAGAATTGGGCGAACCTCTGTCGAGAAATCCACCTGATCCGCAGCCGCCGCTGCCCAGGAACACACAATCGATAAAGCAAGGCATGGCGCCCAATGAGTCAAAATCTTCATAGAAATCTCTGACACCCAAGTTCATTTCATCCGGATTAATCAGAATACTCCACAAAAATTCTGATCAACTCAATTCTGAAATGCTGAGCGCTTTAAACAAAGGGTTGCGATTAAAGGAGAAAATCTTTGACACCCAAAGATTTCACACCCGGTTAATCCCAGGACTCTTTGGGCGTCAAACTTCTTGCCCAAAGATTTCACTAAGCCGAAAAACTAGATTTTGAATTGAATGCTTCCCAAGAATCCAACACTTTGAACACATGCAAATCACGCGACTGAAGCTGAAAAACTGGCGCAATTTTACGCAGGTGGATCTTGCTCTCAAGGATCGGCTATTCATCACCGGACCGAATGCGAGTGGCAAGTCGAACCTGTTGGATGCTTTTCGCTTTGTTCGTGACATTGCCAAAACAGGGGGTGGTTTGCAGGAAGCCGTCGCCTTGCGGGGCGGGCTCACAAAAATTCGTTGCCTCGCTGCTCGAAACAAACCGAATGTTGAAATCGAGGTTGAATTAAAAGAAGGCCCAAATCCTGACTCAACACTTTGGCGGTATGGGATCGGACTCCGGCAGGAATCACGCGGGATGCGCCGAGTCATGCTCATTTTCGAGAAGGTATGGAAAATGGTTCTTTAATCGTAAATCGCCCCGACAAAGACGACAAGTTGGATGAGTTGAGACTTACCGAAACTCACCTGGAGCAAATCACAGCCAACCGCGAATTCCGCGTACTGGCTGAAGAATTCCAAAAGATTCTCTACCTTCATCTGGTGCCGCAATTATTGAAGTTTCCTCAGTTAGCAAACCGGGATGCAGCGGGGGAAGATCCGTTCGGTATCAGGTTTTTGGACCGACTGATGGAGACACCCGAGAAAACCCGCCGTTCACGATTGAAGAAGATAGAGAGCGCCTTGCGCCTCGCAGTACCTGAGTTGCAGGAGTTGCGTGACGTTAGAGATGAAAAAGGCATTCCACATCTGGAAGCAGTCTATCAGCGCTGGCGTCCAAAAGCAGGACGACAGAGAGAAGACCAGTTTTCCGATGGGACACTTCGCTTGATTGGCCTTTTGTGGACTTTGCTGGATGGCGATAATTTGCTTCTACTCGAAGAGCCTGAACTTTCGTTGCATTCTTCTATTGTCGCCAAGTTGCCAGAAATTATTTGGCGCATGCAGCGAGCGAAGAAACGTCAGGTACTGGTATCCTCCCACAGCGCTGATTTATTTAGCGACCGGGGTATCTCTGCTGAGGAGGTGGCCTTACTTAAACCCCATGGCAGTGAAGGTACAGAGGTAGAGTTGGCCTCTGAGAAAGAAAGTATCCGCCTGCTCCTTGAAGGTGGCATGTCGATGGCCGAAGCAGCGCTGCCCATGACGGCTCCAGACTCAGTTTCCCAACTAACATTCTTCGACTAATGCGCTCAATACCCATCTATCTCGCAGTTGAAGATGATCTCAGTGAGTGGATGCTTCGTCGAACGCTGCATGACCATCCGATTGATTTCACTATAGGACCTGTTTTCAAGAAAGGAGGCTTCGGATATTTAAAGAAAAAAACACCCGCTTTCAACGAATTATCAAAAGCTGCGCCAGTGCTGATGCTGACAGATTTGGACGACTGCTCCTGTCCTCCAGAACTTCTTAACAAATGGCTTACAAAGCCCAAAAATCCAAATTTTATGCTGCGCGTTGCAGTGCGCGAGGTCGAGGCATGGCTATTAGGATGTGATCAAGAATTACGTGATTTTTTAAGTCTCCGCAAAGTTGTGAGCTTCCCAAATCCAGAGACTTTGAAGGATCCAAAACTCGAATTGTTGAAACTAGCCGATTCCAGTTCACGCCGAATAATTCGCAAAGCTATTGTCCGCAGAGACTAAGGAGGCAACCTTCTCCAGAGTCCTGCCTACAACTCGACTTTGTCGGAAATTGTAAACGGATCGTGGAATCCTGTATCCGCCGGAGTCAAGTGTCCGAGTCTTGAGCGAATGTTCGCGGCATTAACCGCCTTGCAGAATGCTTTTTAACCTGGTGAAAACTTTTGTTTGGATGAACTCCAGAAAACTCCTATGAATTTTTCTATGAATTTTTGTTAGGGGAAATCTTGGGCGTCAAATATTTCCTGCTCAATAGATTTCCCTGTGGAATTGTTTACACTTGGAGCGGCCATGATCTGTTTGTGCTTGCCGTTAACCAATTGAAACGTGAACCCGACTACTGGTTTGGCTGAATCGAAGAAACCCGTGAATTCTCAGTAGCAGATCAGGATACAACAAAAATATATTTATGGGACATTGGTGTAGAATTTGTGGGTGTAATAAACCAAATGAAAAGTTCTCTGGCAAAGGACACAGAAATCATGTTTGCAAACACTGCGCTAAAACATCAAAAGAACTGATTGAAGCTATTGATCAAGAGGCAGAAATATTTGGGTTCATGGAGCAATCCAATATATCCAGAAAAAATATTTCTCGTCTCAATCAATTGATTCAATCAGAAAACCCGCGAATATCGGAGCTTGCGTCCATTGTTTTAGAAGTTGCAAAAGTCAAACGGCACAAAAAGCGCAGGCTTCAAGCCCTGGCTAAAGATCATATTGACTTATTACTTAAGGTAAAAGAGTCAGGATTGATAGATGCCGATTACTATTAGGCCTCTGCATAATCCTGAGTTTTAGATTTTAAGTTTGATTGACAAG
This sequence comes from Verrucomicrobiia bacterium, assembly GCA_030432175.1. Classification (GTDB taxonomy): domain Bacteria; phylum Verrucomicrobiota; class Verrucomicrobiia; order Limisphaerales; family JAUIHU01; genus JAUIHU01. The sequence continues at coordinate 5,406 of JAUIHU010000274.1, forward strand.
ACGTAAAAAAAAACAAAATACACGCCATGCAAACCAAACTGACATTGAGAATGGATGCAGCGGTCATCCGAAAAGCCAAGTTTCTAGCCAAGAGGAATGGCTCCTCGGTCTCTCGGCTATTTGGAGATTTCATCATATCCCAAAGCATGAACCTGCCCAAAGATGAAGATTTCCCTCCAATCACAGCCTCAATGCTCGGAGCCCTTAGTGGGAGTGATTTTAATCTCAATGAAGAGGATTATTACAAACACCTCGAGGAAAAACACCGGTGAAAGTTTTACTGGATACCAACGTAATCCTTGATGTCTGGATGCTGAGAGAGCCCTTCTGGAAAGACTCCGCAGCATTGCTGGCGAAAGTTGAGACAAAGGAAGTGGAAGGATGGATCTGTCCCACGTCCATTACTACATAGCGCTATTTAAGTAAAAAGGCTCTTGGAGAACAGAAAGCACGTCTGCTTTTAGAACAACTTATTTGTATTTGTAAAGTGGCGCAAATGTCGCGGACCATATTCAAATCAGTTCTGGAAAGTGACATAAGAGATTTTGAAGATGCGGTCATTGAAGCAGTCTCAATCAAGAGTGATGTTGAATTTATAGCCACTCGAAATGTCAAAGATTTCAAAATGTCTAAAGTCCCAGCTAAAGAACCTGCTCAACTTTTCTAGCGATTAAAGAATCAATTCCAGAGCAGCGGAGTTTTCTACCCCCCCGTCCGGTAAGTAGGACAGGAATGTCCCCTCTCGTGTGCCCGGAAACAGTGACAGTAACCGTAATGAAAGCCAAGGCAGGGATCGTGAGATCCTTAGCACGATAGAAGGCCGTAGCAAAGGCACGACCGTAAGAACATGAAACGGCAGCGAGGCATGGCGTGGGCGATGAGAATGCGAGCATCCGCGAAATCCAAAAGTCACCGAAAGACACGTTG
>JAUIHU010000275.1 GCA_030432175.1 Verrucomicrobiia bacterium
AGTGAATTTGAGTTCATCTTGATTGATGGATTAGTAAAACTGTTCTATTTTGAATGGTGAAGTCCCTGAATGATAAGAATAGAATGTGTTTTGACTGTTTTCTCATGAAAATGGTTGCAGGTGTAACTGAATTTGGTGTCTTCCTCGAAGGACTCTGAGTTGGGCGCATTTTAAGGTGTTCATTGTCTCTGACCTAATACCTCATTCTGCTTCACGTGAATAATTCAATCCCTCTAAATTAAGTATGAGAAAATATATGAGATTGCTAATGGGCGCCGCATTATTTGCGGGAATGTTTGGAGCATCTGCTCAATCTCCGATGCCAACTGTGACGATCCAGGCGCAGAATGTTAATGCAATTGAGAAGACTTTGACACAATTAGCGGGCTCGATTCAACCCGAACTGCAGGGAATGGTCGCAGGCGCCTTTGCCTCTATACCTTTGGTTTCCCTGGACCGGGACCGACCTGTTGGCCTGGCGATTTGGGCGGAGATTCCTGGGCAGCCTCCGCAGATGGCTCTTTATTTACCGGTCACTAGTGAAGACGCCTTCAAGAAAGATCTGAATGAAGCGCCTGGGATGTTCAACGACATGCAGCCGTTGGTGTTTTTGGACAGCGGTTATCAAATTCTGTCCCCTGCGGAAAGCCTGGATGAGGGGCTGGTCAAGTCCTGGACCCCTGCAAATTTTGGCAAGGGTTCCATGTCTTCAACCCAATCATTTAGTTCCAGCAATCCTTCGCTGGTTCGCTTGACTGCGCAGTTAAGTGAAACAGCGATGTTGAGAACTCAGGGAATGATGGGGGTGAATCTGGCGCGCGTTGGGATGGCGCAGGCCATGGCTTCAGATCAAGCGCAGGTCAATGAGATGGGGATTGATCCCAAGGGTATGTTGGAAATCCTGGAGTTTTATTTTAAAGCAGCCGAGTATTTGATCCGCGGAATTGGTGATATTCAGGTGGATATCGGGATGATAGAGGGCTCTTTGATTGTTGAAGAGCAGGTTCATGCTCTGGAAGGCACGAAGTTGTCAAAATGGATTGCTGGGGGTGACTGGACTGGAGGGTTGAAGCCATTATTGAGCGTGGCCGGTCCTGATGATTTCGTTCGTATCGCCATAGCCATTGGCCAGAGCGAGGAATTTGTCAGCGCTTATGCGGAACTAATCGAAGCCAGCATGAAATTGCAGGGTGTCGATAAGATTGGAGATTTAAAATCTGGATTTACAGAGACCGGGCTGAAACTCCTGCCGCTTCGCACAGGCGGAGCGATATCATTAGCAGAGGGGGGAGATTCCCTGGAGTGGCTGTTTGCATATAATTTTCCCGATCGCTCATTGGATGATGTATATCCGGTTTTTTCAGAGTTTATAGAGGTTTTCAAAGCTTCCGGTATGGTTGGAGCTGACAAAATGTACTCATCCATGGAGTGGACTTCTTCGGTTGATAAATACAGTGGATACGCAATTGACCGAATGACGATGTCGCTCAATCCAGAATCTCCATTGCTTCAAATGCCTGGACAGAAAGAAATGCTGAGGTTCATGTACGGTGGTGACACGGTAACGCAGGATTACGCAAAATTTGATAAAATGCTGGTTGGTGGGACACCAGCGAAATTGCAGCAGTTTTTGAAAGAGCGTAAGGATGGTGATTCAGATTCTACTGCTTTATCTGTATCAGGTATTGAACCTGATGAACACACCTGCTTTTACCTCTCGGCAAATGTAGGGCAAATTATTGCGGAATTTATGAAGGTGGTTGTCATCAGTCAGGATCAGGATGCGCGTGACGCCCTGAAACCTATTATTGCGATGCTTTCTCAATCAAACGACCGCTTGGATCTGAAAATTAATTTGAATAATGGAATGCGCTCGGTGACTCGTTTGCCAGTGAAAACAATCGCAACGACTATTCTTACTGGATACACCTCTATGCAGCGATCGGGATCTCAACAATCAGGTCCTTCCGGGGTTGAGGAACTAAGGTAAAAATGACCTGTCAACATTGAGGAGCTACTCAGGTTCCTCACATTGTTCGTCACTCTGTGTAAATAATATGAGGCTCTCTTGTAGGGCCTCTTTTTTTTTGTTATGATAAAGACAGATAAAAAAGTAAAAGATTCGCATGGAGTCCAACGCCAAGAGCAAGATATTGATCGTCGATGATGAGCCGGAAGGGCGTTACGTTCTGGAGCAGTTATTGGCGCTGGACGGGCACGAACTGCTGACTGCAGGGAATGGTCCGGAAGCCTTGAAAGTTGCCAGAGAGCGGCGACCGGATTTGATTCTGTTGGATGTGATGATGCCCGACATGAATGGGTTTGAAGTTTGTAAAAGGCTTCGGGAACAGGATGCAACATCCATGGCTCCGGTCATCATGATCACTGCTCTGGATGATCGGGAATCGCGGCTAAAGGGGTTGGAATGTGGCGCAGATGATTTTTTAACCAAGCCTTATGATTGGAGTGAGCTGCAGGCGCGCACCTCAGCGATCTTAAAGTTGAATCGTTATCGGCGGCTTTGCGCTGAGAAGGAGCGATTTGAATGGTTGGTAGAATGCAGTCAGGACGGGTGTATTCTGTTGAATTCCAGTGAGCAGATCGAGTATGCCAATCCTCAGGCACGGCTGTTTCTTGGGGCTGACCAGCAAGATGCAGGTGTTGAGGGAAAAAGTTTTCAGGAGGTGATTGAGCGACGTTATCATTTGGAGCCTCGCGATGTCTGGCAGGACTGGAAAAAGTCTACCGATTCGGAGTCACCGTTGTATTTGGTACGTCCTGAGACTGAAGATTCCAGAGCATTTTGGTTACAAGTGGATGTATTTCCATCAATCGCAATGGAAGGATTTGAGTACGTCATTCGCTTGAAAGACGTGACTGCGGAGATCAATGCTCAAAGTGATATGCGAAATTTCCACAACATTATTTCGCACAAACTCAGAACCCCACTCAGTTCCCTGCTGGGTTATTTGGAAATTCTGGACTCACAATTGGAGGGAACCAATGAGGAGGTGCTTGGTGCTTTGGATGATTCACGCGAGTTTTCAAGAGTGGCTTTGCAGGCTGCTCAGCGATTGCACCATCAAATCAAGGATATCCTGTCATATATTGCAGCGCCCAGTCTGGCTGCAAATGGAGAGTTCTTTTCGCTCAATCGCCTTGAGTCACTGGTTGGAGATATTGCGCGTGAGTTGTTGATCCAGGATGATCAGATTCAGCTAAGTTTTGGACTCGGGATTGATCCTTCTTTAATACACTTTAAAATTTCCAAGCAGGGGCTGGAACTGGCATTGTGGGAACTCTTAGAGAATTCCAGAAAGTTTCACCCTAAAGGAACTCCCAAAATCCATATTTCCATCGAAGTGGAGTCGCGGGAGGTGTTGAAATTGTCAGTTCAGGACGACGGAATCCATCTTTCTCCCGAGCAATTGGCTCAAGTCTGGGCTCCATATTTTCAAGGAGAAAAGTTTTTTACCGGAGAAGCTCAGGGGATGGGGCTCGGGCTGTCCGGAGTTGCGGCTATGATTTGGAAAGCTGGAGGTCAATGCAGAATGGTCAATCGAGAAGACCAACCGGGAGTGATTGTCCAGTTGAAAATCCCCAGTGGATCTGATGACAATTAATGCCATTCGCAGCGCATGCCTTATGTTTTGAAGCGCTGAGTCAGATACTCCCTCAAATTTCATGGATTATTCAAATGCCCATCTTCAAAACCAGAGGGAATGGGACCGCCGTGCTCTTGATTCTGAAGATCAATATTCCCGAGTGGCTTCGCTTTCTGAGTTAGCCAATCCAATGCCCTGGATTGATCCCAACGGCTGGCTGAGAGGAGAAAAACCGATTCCAACAATGCGGGTCTTATGCCTTTGTTCTGGAGGTGGGAGACATGCCATTCAATGGGCTGCAGCAGGAGCCCAAGTAACGGTGGTTGATATCAGTCCTGCCATGCTGGAATTAGATCGGCGAATGTCAGAACGACATGGCTTGTCATTAAGAATCATTCAGGCATCAATGGATGATTTGAGGGAGCTGGATGATTCCAGTTTTGATTTGGTAACCCAGCCTGTGAGTCTTTGTTACACTCCGCGTATTCAGGAAACTTACAATGAAGTCAGTCGAGTCCTGCGGTCGGGAGGGGTTTATTTTAATCAACAGAAACAACCGGTGACACTACAGGCGGATTCTATTCCCTCTGGGACCACGCAAGGATATGGGATTTCGATTCCTTATGATCATAAAAATCCACTACCGCCAGTGGCCAGGAACATTCGCGGGCATCGAGAGTCCGGGACAGTTGAATATCTGCATACATGGTCGGCTCTGATCGGTGGAATGTGCCGGGCTGGTTTTGTGATAGAGGCGTTTGCAGAACCGGAGCATTCTGACCCGAATGCCAGGCCGGGTGATTTCGGACATCGAGCCAGGTATGCGCCACCTTTTTTCAGAGTCAAGGCACGCAAGTCTGAACATCTTCATCACTCGGAGCCTAAAGCAAAACAAACTATTTGGATTCCAGGAGTTTAAATGGTTGTGATTATCTACAATGATTGGGAGTGAATTTTGGAATGGCAGGTCTAAAATCTTGATTCATCTATATATTTTTACTAATTCCTCAGGCTTTGTCCCCATGTAGTATAGAGCCAAGACCCTGGCCATGATCCAATAAACTTTGAAGGAACCATGCTTTTGAAATTTTCTTGAGGAAGTCAGAATGGGTAACGGGATCAATCCTATCTTGCCAGCAGAATGTTTTTTGATTTTTTTAAAGAATTCAAATTCCTCCATCAATGGAACTTGAGGAAATCCTCCGATTGATTCGAGGACTGATTTTCGAAAGAATACTCCCTGATCACCGAACCGTATGCCGGCCATGTTGTGCAGGATTGAACATCTAAATTCCGCGCCGAAGTTTAACCAGGTCGATTCGCGGAACTTCTTTGTGAATGCGCCGGCAGAGTATTGGATTTTGCCAAGTAATTGTCGAATGGCGTGGCCGGACTGGGGATGGGGCCAGTTGTCTGCATGCAGAATCCAGATAATGGAATGTGAGGCTTTGTCAGCGCCGAGAGCTATTTGAGATCCTCGACCAGCGCTTGCCAGAAATACTCTGGCTCCAAATAATTCCGCTACATTAACGGTATGTTGATCGTCGCTCGCATCGACGACAATTATTTCTTTGACCTCCGGGACATCCCAAACACGAACCAGACAGGAGGGTAAACTTTCGGATTCATTTCTGGTTGGAATGATGACCGAAATGGATTCCGGAGTTTGCATGGCTCTGGTGGATAATTAATGGCTTAATTTATGGCGGAAGGCCTTACTTAGTGAGTCAGGTAATCAACAGGCACTAAAAAGGGCGCGACCATTCGCGCCCGGATTGGATTCAACTGAGGATGCTACCTGGTTCAGCCTTTCAGAACGGAGGCATGAAATTCATACCAGTCATCCAGATTATTGAGGTTGATCGCATCCTTGATCTTACCCTCATCTGTGATGCCATTGGCGTCCAGTATGGTTTTGCGAGTCGCATCGTCATGGATATACCCTGTGATGGCGTCATTCAACTTTTGGACAGCTGCAGCATCAAGAGATCCGCCTTTCTGATCCAGAATCCATTTCTCGAATTCAGGGTAAGTAGGGAAGTTGGATTTGATAAAGTTCAGAGTGGCGTCCCTGTCCAGACCCAGACCATCCAATACCATTTGGTCATACCCCTGTCCGCAGCCAGGATAGCCATCTGCCAGCAGGCCTTTGGCTTCCAAAGAGGCTTTCTGCCACAAGCGTGGCAAGTGTAAAACGCCGAGAGGACCGGCTGTGCCTGAACTAATCAGAGGAACTATTTTTGACATATAAATAATGGGTTGCTGTTTGATTGGGTCGATTTTTCCAGCTGAACCGAAACTAATCCACGATTGGATGGTCCGGTTTGGCTTAATTAAAATCGATCAATTGATTCGAGTGAAAAATAGTGAAAGCGTTTCGGAGGGTCAACAGCGAACCGTCGGGTTTGCATCTACTCTTCGACACGCTTCACCCAGGCTCCAAGTTTCCGGAGTTTAGTGTCAATGTGCTCGTAACCGCGGTCCAGGTGATATATGCGTTTTACTTTCGTCGTTCCCTGAGCGCTCAACCCGGCTATCACCAGAGCAGCGGATGCCCTCAAATCGCTCGCCATCACGGGAGCGCCACTCAATGGGTAACCCCCTTTAACAATCGCACTTGGACCTTCCACTGCAATCTGAGCGCCAAGACGAGCCAACTCGCTGACGTGCATAAAGCGCGCCTCAAAGATACGTTCAGTGATGATGCTGATGC